>JAEORG010000062.1 GCA_016841005.1 Candidatus Thorarchaeota archaeon
AGATGGTCATGCGAGGAAAAGCTGGAGGACAAACGGAGGAGGAAACGAAAGAGAACCTATCGGTGCTCTTCAATATTATAGATCAAGGATTGAAACATTATGATGGAAACTGAAACACAAATGAAGAATGATAATCAGACAGAACATAGTGTCCAAAGTGGAATACGACGATTCCTCACTGTGCTTGGAATTAGCTTTGGGTGGACCTTTCTAACAGCGCTTGTTATTGGTTGCCTAACAGCTGGCGTTTGGACAATAATTCCGACTGAATTCCTAACATGGGGAGCGTCCAAGGTCAATCTAATTGGATATGTATCACACTGCTCCTTTGCACCTGTTAGCACACTTACACTTCTTGGTTCTGCAATTGTTGGTGGTCGCTTGATGCTAAGAATGCCCATGAGAAACCCAATCGGAATCGTAGTCTTCGTAAGTGCAGCCCTAGGGACCGTAATAGGAATGATTCGAGGGATAGACATCCTGACTTTTGCAGGGATGGGAGCTGGAGTAGGTGTTGGATTCGTAGTTGCGGTAATAATCGGGCTCTTGCAAAAGCAGGAGGCATAGAAAAGATGACAAAAGCCATTGTGATATACCAATCCCTATTTGGAAACACAAAGAAAATAGCTCTGAGTCTTGCGAAAGGATTGGAAGAATCTGGAGTCAGTTCCGATTGTCTGCATATTGATGAGGTCAATCTCGAGAAATTGCATGAGTACGACTTCATTGCAATCGGAGGACCAACTCACATTCTTGGAATGTCTAAGCAAATGAAGGCATTCATAGAGAAATTGAAGACTGTTGATCTACATGGAAAGATGGGGTTCAGTTTTGATACAAGAATTCTATCAAAGATGAATAAGAAGACCCTGTTCTTTTTGGAGAACAGTGCAGCTAGAAGAATAGAAGGGAAGATGAAACGTCAGAAAATAAAGATGGTTAGGCCTCGTGAATCTGCACTAGTAACTGGTCGGGAAGGGCCTTTGAATCAGGAAGCGGAATCTAGATTTCTCCAGATTGGAAAAGAGATTGGTGCTATTATTATACCTAAATTGCATCAGGTCACATAATTCAACAGGAATCTTACATGAGAACCACAAATCGAATGACTCATTAGTCGTGGTTCCTCATGGCTTTCTTTACCTGAAGGAAGGTGATGCCAATGCTTCCCCTCTCAAAGAAGATAGGATATTCAATGGGTCGCTTCGGACCGTCGTTCCTACTATCTATGATTACTGTCACTGCTTTCTATGTATATGGGACACGGTTCGATCTCAATTGGTTCTTGAATGGAGTCTCACTTGCAGCCTCCTATACTGTGATTGGCCTTACACATTGGTTGACTGGATATTATAGTGATGGGCTGAAGAACAGATTTGGTCGACGCCGTCCATTTGTAATCCTTGGGACGCCAGGCATTGTCATTACTGGTTTCTTATTGTTTGTGCCAAACTGGTTTCTCAATACAGCTGATAGCTCGCTCGAACTTGTAGTCTTCGGGTACTATGTAACCATGCTCTGCCTTTTCAAGTTCTTCTATGCATTTACCATGACTGCACATCAAGCATGGTTGCCAGAGATTACTCATGAGGACGAGAGACCTCTTACATCAGGACTGATGAACACCTTCAACTTTGCAGCAGATTCAGGTGGAGCACTTTTAGGATTTATGACCCCTCTGCTATTTATCGATGGACCGCCACCTCAGCTGAGTGAAACAGGCCTCATGTTGTTACTCTCATTTTCTTTAATCACGTTCATCTTCATGCTCCCGTCGATGACTGTGATACGGGAGAAAGAAGAGATTGAACCTGTTAAACGAAGCTTAAGTGAAGAAACTAGGGTTGCAATAGGAAATCGAACATTCGTTAGATGGACCATTGCTGTTGGATTTCTTTCATTCACATTCATAACGATATCCCATCAGATGGTCGGATTCATACAACAAGTCCTCCTCCTTGATACAATTGAAGCCTTGATACCACCAGCACTCGGAATGCTAGGATCAACAGTAGTGTGTTTCTACCTATGGTTAATCGGAATTCGTAGATTAGGAAAGAGGAAATCTCTGATGATTGGATTATGTATACTTGCTATCGTGATTCCATTGACACCCGTCCTTCAGAGCCTTGGAGGCATTATTGGGTATACACTTGTCGCTTTCCTGTTCTTTGTAGCTATAGGTGCGGGAATGGCTATCTATTATCTCATGAGCTATGTTGTTCCTGCAGATATCGCTCATGTAGACGAATTAGTCACTGGAGAGTCACGTGCAGGGATTTACACTGGATTCATTGGCGTACCACTGAATATGTTCCAAGCAGCTGCTTCACTACTACTCGGAGGACTCATGTATATGTCAGATATCATGACTGGAAATGAATTATGGGGACTTATGTGGTGGGGACCCTTCTTTGCTCCGTTTCTCATTATAGCTGCATTTATTCTGAGAAAAGTGGATATAGACCCAGACTTTGATGAACTTGAAAGGGTGAAACAAGAGGGATAGAGAGTGAGCAGGGATTTTATTCCAGGTGCAGAACCACTCCTTCTTGAGGGGAATGAGACCGGATGCCTGTTAATTCATGGTGGTGGTGGAGGAACAACTTGGGACCTGAAAGAATTCGCAAATAACCTTCACTTGAAGACAGGAATGACCATCTGGCTACCAGCTTTGGCTGGCTACGGGACCAGACCTGAAGATCTCTATGATGTGACATTTGATGATTTGCTATCGGATGCGTATGCAGGACTTGATAAACTGCTTACTACATGCACGAAAGTCTTCGTAGTAGGACATAGTCTTGGAGGTGCCATATCCCTAGTTCTCGCATCTGAAAGGAAGGAGGTCTCAGGAGTCGTGACTTGGGCAGCTCCATTTACAGTGAAAAATCGACTGCTCTCAGTTCTTCCCATTTTGAATCGAATTCCCCTATTACGCAGAGCTATACCGAAAACGCATCCCGCACCAGTCCCACGATGGCTGAGAGAGCAGGGATGGATTGGTTATGAATGGATTCCTACGAAGGTGGGTGTATTTACTCTTGAGGGACTTAGACGACTCAAAGACGCGTTAAATAAAATCACCTGTCCAGTCTTAGTAATACAGGGTTCTGAAGATGAGATGGTTGAGGAGGATAGTGCACAGAGAATCTTTGATGGTGTGCACTCAGATAGGAAAGGATTACACATAGTCAAAGGTGCTAATCATCCAATAATGAGTCAAGATGAATTCAAGAACGACCTGTTCAATAGAACAATTGAATTCTTAGATGAAATCTCAACTTGATGGCAATTCGTAATTTCACATCCTATCAACCAGTCTTCATAAACTGCTTCATTATTCAATTATCAAATTGCTTATTACAAAAGTATGCCTAACATTTCCAAGTCGCGTGTGATTAACACAGGGGAAGGTTTCAGATGAAAAACAAGGGAAGAGTAGTGTCCCTTCTTGTTTCAGCCCTTCTGTTATCATTAATAATAGCTTTTATTCCCCAAACCACAATCAACCAAGAAACAACGTTCCGAGGGGCTAAGGAGGAAGGTACGGAATTATTTCTACATGAACCAAGAGTAAATGTCATGGCTGCTTTAGTAGATCATGATCCTATCACGATAGATGGCAATTCAGCGTTCCATGATTTTGCAGATGCAGAATCTTTAGACGGAGATGGAAATGAGAGTGATCCGTATATCATCCAGTGGTTTCAAATTGACCTAGATGGGGAAGATGGTCACTGTGTCGATATTTCAAATACAGATATTCACTTTGTAATTAAGGAATGTAATTTTACAGGAGCAAAACAGACGTCTCGAGCAGGAATTCACCTAGACAATGTCACTAATTGTGAGGTGCTCAATAATACCTTTTTTACAAATTATGATGGAATAAATTGTGTTGGGGAGTATATCAGTATTGTAAACAATACTATAGATGGAGGGGGAACTCATTCGGGCATTTTTAGTCTTGGATTAAATCATTCTGTAATTTCAGGAAACAATATTACAGACGTTACCATGGGCATCAATATCTTATTTTCACATCAATGTGAAATAGCACAAAATTCTTTTGCAGATTGTTATGCCTCTGCAATTGCCTTCGGAGTTGCCACAGAAGTAACTATTTCTGATAACGTCAAAACAGGTAGCGGGGATGTAGGTGCAGGGATCTCTGATGCACATAATTTTACTCTGATGAGAAATGCATTCAGTTACTGTTATTATGGAATCTATCTTATTGAGTCCACAAATAATTACATCACGAACTGTACACTTCAGAACAATACGGAAGGAATCCACTTTGAGAATAATGCTAATTCGAACTATGTTGAATTATGTGAGATCTTGGATAGTGAAGAATACGGAATAGAGATAGAGTCTGACGTTTCAAATAACCTCTTCAAATTGAATACATTTCGCAATAGCACAATCTATCATGTGGATTGTAATGGGATTGGAAATGTTTTCGATTTCAATTATTATGATAATTACACTGGATATGATTTTGATGGAGATGGAATAGGAGAAAGTCCTCATATACTCAATGGAGGACCAAGCTCGATTGAAGAAATTGATTATCACCCTTTGGTCATGAAGCCTACATATCCTGTATGGAATCCTACCCCATCAAATCAGTATCTTGAATTTGGAGAGAGCTTGAGCTACGACCTGGATATAACATCTCCAGTTCCAGTGCAGGAATGGGGAGTCAGCGATACAACTCATTTTACAATAGATGCAAATGGATTGATACAGGATATTGATGTTCTTGATGTTGGCACCTATCCTGTTGATGTTGTAGTAACGAATACATTTGGCCTTTCAATAGAAGCAAGTTTTTCAGTTAATGTGGATGATACAATTGATCCCACTTGGATCTCACAAATCAAGAATAAGACCTATGCCTATGGAGAATCAATCGAGTTCCAGATGACTGCATGGGACCTTGCAGGGATTGATCACTGGACCATCAGTGACTCGGACCACTTCTCACTGACGGAATCGTCCTATGCTGACACCAGTATCGCAACTATTGAAGCGACTTCAACCCTAACATCAGGTGCATATCCTCTGACCATCACTGTCTATGATAACTATGATAACTCAGTAAGTGCGCAATTCTATGTGAATGTTGGAGAAGAGGCAACTGACACAAATAGCCCAATATGGATTGTCTTGCCACATGATGCTATAATACAACGAGACGACTCGTTCTATCAGCAAGTTGGTGCGTGGGACGAATCAGGTATCGCATCATGGAACCTTACTGGTTCGTCATTATTCACTATCGACGAGAATGGAGTCATTACCAACACTGGGACACTCACAGATGGAATATACAACCTGGAGGTAAGAGCATATGATCCAGCGGGCAACTATTGCTCTGCAGAATTCACAAGCACCGTGATTGAAATACCAAGTAGTACTACAACAACACCGACCACTACAACAGACACTGTGGAAGTGATTGATACTGGATTCATCATGGGCACCGCAGGAGTAGCACTTGCAGTTGTTGCTCTAATCATGGGAATCGGAGCATTCCTGAATACTCGTAAGGGTACATAATGGGAGTGAGATTCAAGACCAAAAAAAAACAAGAAACCTCAAGAAGCAATTTGCTTCTGAGGATCTACATAAAATTCCCTCTCATGTCACGATGAGAGGTTAGGAAGTATGCTAGTATTAAGGCGTTGTGAAATTACAAGTGACTACGTCGTTCCCTATCATAACTATTCCAATGTGATATCGCTGAGGAAAATCCTCGGGTTTTAAGTGCGGAATGTATCTGGGTACGAATATCAGAACTCTCCATCTGGCTCTCGGAGCTGCTGGAGAACGAGTCTGCAATGCTTCTTGCATCACTGTAAGGGGCACCGGATTTCACAATACTTACAACGACTTTCTCAGGCATAAATGCCTCAAGAGATCCATCGCGTTTCTTTACTTGCATTGATTTATTCCTTCATTGGAACGTTTCTACGTTCCTTATAATGATTAGTTTAGTATTTTATATTAAAACTATGGATAGTCGCACAAGATAAAATCAGAAATAATCATAGAAAAGGATGTGGAAATGGTCGGGGTGGGAAATTCTGGATTAGATAGAACGAATGCGTAATTCTATTATCAAGAACTCCCCTTCTAGATGTTGTGAGACCGGATTGCCCAGAATTGAGCTAGATATGATCGATCCCAGAGTCATTCGTGAAGGACTTCTTCAGAGGAAAGAAGATGATGGAGTTCGATGCCTTACCTGTGCACATGAGTGCCATATTTCAGAAGGTAACGAGGGTATCTGTGGGACACGGGTTAATGATGACGGGACAATCAAAACACTAGTCTATGGCAATGTATCATCGCTCAGTTATAATCCAATAGAGAAGAAACCATTCTTCCACTATGCTCCGGGTACATTTGCTTTAACAGTTGGGAGTTGGAGTTGCAATGCGACATGTGGATTTTGTCAGAACTACCACATATCAAAACAAAAACCAACTGCTGAGGATACACAATTCTTAAGCCCTGAGCAATTTGTGGACACTGCTCGAAAACGAGGAGCTCAAGGAGTATCAATTTCATTCAGTGAGGCGGCAACCCTCATGCTTGAGTGGAATCTTGATGTATTCAAACTTGCAAGAGAGAATGGGATGTACAACACCATTGTGACAAATGGCTACATGACATCAGAAGCTCTTGACCTTATGATTGACGCTGGCCTAAATGCGGCAAATGTAGATGTTAAGGGATGCGAACCAGAAGTTCGAAAGATATGTGGAATTGGTCTGCAACCTGTATTGGAAAATATCATACACATGAAAGAAAATGGTGTGCATGTGGAAATTACTACTCTCGTTGTTCCTGAATTGAGTGATACGATAGAATGTCTTGATAAAATTTCCACCTGGATTTTGGAGAATGTGGGGAAGAAGACTCCTTGGCACATCAATTTCTACCATCCAGACTACAAGTATCTAAAGCAATCACCGCCCCTAGAGTTACACCTTGAAGCAAGAGAGAAGGTTAAGAGTAAGGGGCTCGAGTTTGTTTACATTGGAAATGTTGGAAAACGAGGATTAGAGGATACGGTGTGCCCAAGGTGTGATACAGTCAATGTTGAACGATATGCGATGGTATCAAGATTAGTTGCAGTCGATAGCGATGGAAAATGTTCCAATTGTGGATACGACCTTGCAATTGACCTAATAACAAATGAGGAAGATAGAGATGATAACGTATAGAAACAGAACTGATGCGGGAAAGGTTTTAGCACAGGAGTTACTAAAGATTCGATTTGAAGGTCGTCCACTCGTCCTTGCTATACCGAATGGCGGAATAGCTGTTGGAGTACAAATTGCAAAGGCACTCAAAGGGGAATTAGACGCGATTATTGTTCGAAAACTGCAGATTCCAGGAAACACAGAAGCTGGATTTGGTGCATTGACTTCTCATGGTGCACTCTTACTAAATGATAGATTGGTGAGATCATTAGGTCTGAATAAGGTGCAGATTGAGATGGCTGTTGAAAAGACTCAGGAACAAATTGACAAAAGAAAAGAAGACTATAGAGGGTTAGTGGGGGTTGTAGATCCTTCGGATAAGGAAATCATCTTGGTAGATGATGGTATTGCCAGTGGATATACTATGCTTGCAGCCATCGAATCTGTGAGAACTCTAGGACCTAAGAGTATCATGGTAGCAGTCCCGACAGCGTCTGATAGTGCAGCACATCTTGTCGGACAGGAAGTGGATGTTCTGATTTGCCCTAGAATAGAAACAGGATTCATCTTTGCGGTGGCAAATGCCTATGTGAAGTGGTATGATGTTCCAGATTCGGAGGTCATAGAGATTTTAGAGCATTATAGATAGGATATTGAATCTGGTAGTATAGTGACTCTACTCGATAAGTGGGAGTGTTATTTTGAAGGTTGCACCGGGGCCATTTGGTTCCATCTCAATATGACCATCACAGGCTATAATTATCTGCTTTGCAAGATATAATCCCATGCCACCTTCTCGCCGAGGATTACTTCGATTGAAGATGTTTTTATGAAGTTCTTGAGGGATACCTGGACCATTATCTGTCAACCTTATCACTAGGTCATCATTTTCCTTTCCTGCACGGATGACAACTCTTGGCCGAGGCCCAGCATGTTGTGCGGAATTCCTCAATAAGTTCTCGAAGGCGATTGGTAATAGTGATCCTCCGGGACTACGGTATGTAGATATCTCTGATGAGATATCTAAATCTACAGTCAAGTTCATACTTACTGCTTCAGCACGTTCTGCTACTTCCTTCAACATCTCATCAATATAGATGTGAGAGGGGGTTGTATCATTCTGGAAAGTTCTAACTAGATTTGCCATTCGTAGACTTGCGGCTTCAGCAGAATTCAACATTTTCTCAGCTCTGTCAGGATCTTCTCTCAGTAGCATTGATACACTCTCAATGTAGCCAAGGATTGCTTGCAAATCATTACCTATATCATGACTAAGTAGTGATGCGTAAAGTTCTATTACTCTCCTCTGTTGTTCTCGCTCTTCTTCAGCTCTTCTACGAATTGTGACATCGGACACCACAACAATCTGACCTATTGTTCTTCCAATCCTGTCTTTGTTTGTTACAATGTCGACGGACAAGTATTTCTTCTGACCATATTCACTCTCTAGCAAGACATCTAACTGAATTGGTCCAGAAGATTCGCCCATTTCAGAGGCTAGGACCTGATACTCCAACTTGAACAAATCTGATAATAGTGCATTCTGAATTTCGTCATTCTTGATACCAAGTAACTTTGAGAGACCGTCGTTGTGAAGAATAACTCGACCTTTCTTATCTAGAACTGCGACTCCAACAGGCATTGCTGAAACAACTGAATGAAACCTACGTTCCCGTACTCCAATATCAACTACCCAATAATAGACACCAATTGAGGAGAAAATCACGCTAATTACAATAAGCAAATTTGTATTCTCATGTAACATTGTAAAGAGAGCAGTCAATGTATCTCGATTGTATGGATATGATCGATCGAAGAATTGAATGAGAACTGTATGTATTGCAATAACTAGGACTATTGCCCAACCAACTTGAAGAAAGATTCGTGCAATCGATTTCTGGATTGATCGCTGAAAGATTAAAATTAGTAAGTAGACAAATGCAGCTAGGATGAGGAAGAGAAAGGCATCGTCATAATCAGTATAGTCAATTCGTGGAGGATAAATCATCCCGTAGATGGATGCCTGAATTAATACCAGAATTAGGATAAGAAGGGGAACAAGGATTTGTTTTAGAATATGTGCCCAATCAAATCTACTCATTTTCATTCAATGCCCCATCTGTCTTTAAGGTCCATTTTTTCCTTTTCATTTCGATTTATAATTAGCTAGATAGGGTTGTGAAAACCTATCACTATATTTCATTAGGCTTTGTATGGGCGACCCGTAAATTCGTTGCGTCGATATTGTTCCTTTAATTATCAGACTCAAACACGATGAATACCAGTTCGAAGGGATGTATTGTGAAGTGTCGCGTGATTGTTATGGGTTTGTTCATCAGCGTTCTTCTAAGCACGGCTTCCCTACAGGTGTCTGTTGCAGCACAGGATGTTGTGATACCTCCTTCCCGAGGGTCAACGTTCATGGTCTATGATCCATACAATGAAGTATCGCTTCTCTTTGGAGGATCGTCATTGGAAGGGGGACTTCATGCACTTGGAGATACTTGGTTGTACTCCTATGCTACGAATACTTGGACTGAACTCGAATTTACTGTGAATCCCTCTGCAAGAGATGACATGAGAATGGTCTATTGCAATGTAACCAATGAGATAATCATGTTTGGTGGAGGGAGTGCTACGGATACTTGGTCCTTTGACTGTTTAACTCAGACTTGGTCAAGGGTTGTAACGAGTATCAGTCCTGGAGCTCACTGGTCACACCACATGGCGTATGATCCTGTGGAGAACGTTGTGATAATGTTCGGGGGGTTCTCTGGCGAGGGATTGGAGGGAGATGATACCTGGAAGTTCGACTGTGCGACCAGACAGTGGTCTGAACTGAATCCCTCTACAACTCCATTGGCTCGTTATGGAGGCGTCATGGTCTATGATGAGAGCATTGGACAGATAGTCCTTACCAATGGGAATACAGCCTATCAGGGACATCAAGACGACACTTGGCTATACGATACTGCGACTAACACTTGGACTGAAGTCGATACCACTGGTACATCAGGTCGCTTGAAGTGGCCTGCAATGGTCTACGACTCTATCAACGAGAGATGTATCCTGTTTGGTGGGCAGGTTGGAGATACTCCTGTCGATGAAACCATGATTTATGATGCAAGTGAAGAGAGTTGGACCAATGCACAGCCGGATGAGAGCCCCCATGCGAGAATCACTCATGGGATGGCATTTGATTCTACACATGGAGTGGTCATTGTGTTTGGAGGGTGGGATCCTGATTGGGGTCAGTTAGGTGATACATGGACGTATTCCTTTGAGGACAATGAATGGACGGATATGAGTGGAGAGCCAACACAAACAGGGACAACCGCTAGTCCTACAGATACAACAACTCCACCACCCGATGGCCAAAATTTCGACTTTCTGATTCTGTTGATAACACCGGGGGTTCTTGTTGTGGTCATCCTTGCTGCCAACATGGTTCGAGTTGCGCGAAAAGAGAGGGTTCAACTTACAAGTTCGTGAAGTGGGTATTCTGTTTTACCCCCATTCTAACTCATCGTCTTGTTGCCTCTTAGTGCGACGAGGTTGTTGCTCCCAATCAAATGGGTCCTGCTGGTACGAATCCGGTGGTCTTGGAGCCGATCTGTGGACACCTTCGAATGCATCTTGAGGAAGGTTTCTTGGCCTGCTGCCTGGTGTCCATCCATACTTGTTTCCGTACCAATAGATACAGAACAGGAACGCTACAACCACTCCTCCCAAATAGATGATTGATAACAAACCGCCCAGAGCTATTTGAACCAAAGCAGGAAGCATAGATACTCCAAAGACAAGATCAGGCAATGCGAAATCCTCAACCATTGTCTTTTCGAACTGCTATTTAGGATTACTGAAAATGTTTTGATATCTAAGATATCCTACTCCAAACAGCCGATTCTTTATGAAATGCAGATATTGTTTGTGCATCTTTCCCTTTTTGGAATGACAACCAGTCCATATCGACTTTGAATGGATTCTGATATTTCCACCTTGAAGAGGCTCACTTTGACCATCACCGGATTCGTGGAAAAGCAACCCATTCTCGTCATAGATGCGTATCAGAAATTCATCTGACTTTCCTTCATC
>JAEORG010000063.1 GCA_016841005.1 Candidatus Thorarchaeota archaeon
ATGACAACTCCTCCAACCCCCATGAGGAGATTTGTGTAGGGATCGAGAACTGAGGAATTTACACCAAGAATTATCGCAATCACTATCGCGAGCTCAACCAATGAGTGCCCAACCATCGGTAATAGTCCATGCAAACGCCCACGTTTACTTGCCTGTGGAATAACTGCTGCAGAGAGTGGACCTGGTGCTAATGCTCCTGTAAGTGAGAGCCCAAACCAACCGACAAGAACTATGACGACCTCGATAACACCCATTCTTTCTTCCTCTTTGATTTCAAGTATCTAATCCAAAGAAAAGCTTGGCGTTTAATGCGCATTTCATGAGATATTGGTATTAATAGTATTACAATTAGTAGAAAAATGCATCTCCAGAAAGCCTTAATAGCTCTCCAATGGAGCTGCGGAGCTAACTCGGGAGCTGTGCGTCTGTGAAACAGGTGCAAATTACTGTACCCTACGAAAAGACTGAAGCAGTGTTTGATTTTGTTATAGATACTCTCGGTATCAATAACATAATTAAATTCAACACTGACAATGCCCACTTACTGCAATTCAGGATTCCTGATGATCAGGTCAATGAAGCAATTGAGAAGCTGAAAAGCCGCGGGGTGGGTGTAGAATATGGCTTTATTGATATACTCGATTTGAAGGCAACCCTTCCCAGGGAAGCTGAGGAAGTTAGTGACACTAAGATTCAGAGAGATGCGAGTCTGGCTGTCGAAGAGATATATGAGAGTGTCAAGAAGCAAGCATCGTTGAGCTTTGATTTTATTGCATTCACCTTTCTAGCAGCAGCAATGGCTGGTTTCGGTCTGATAACAAACAACACCACAGTAATTGTTGCTTCAATGCTACTGAGCCCGCTCATGGGTCCAATGTTGGGTGTAGCTTTAGGCTATGTTGTCAGAGACAGAGCCCTCTTTGTAAAAGGAACACGGAATGAGCTAATCTCCTTGGTTCTCTCCTTTGCCGTTGGAATTGTGATGGCATTGGTGATATATGCTGCAGGTTCGAGTGAGTTTGTTACTGGTATTGAGAATGAAATGGCTGCGACTCCAATTATTCTTACAGAGATAACTCGTCGCGCTTCTGTGAATGGTTGGGATGTGGGAATTGCAATAATTTCAGGACCAGCAGTCGCAGTATCTGTGACTAAAGGCGATATGTCTAGTCTGGTTGGTGTTGCAATATCCGCGGCACTGATGCCACCAGCAGTTAATGCAGCTTTGATGATTGTCCTAGGGGGAATGAATGCAAGCTCTGTCTTGATTGGAATAGGAGTAGGTTCCTTGATGTTGCTAGGAATGAACATCATTCTGATTGACTTGGCGGCTATTGTGATGTTCCGCATCAAAAAGTTGACTCCACTTGCAAATCGATCTGCAACTTGGACTGCTGTCACTCAATTCACTAAGACTCGTTCTGAGAGTCTATATCACAAACCACGACCAGAAACTACAGAAGCAAAATTCACCCCAGCTCCAAAAACAGAACTGAAGACTGTTGAAACTAAGGAAGCCAAACCAGAGGCTAAAAAGGAAGACTCGGGAGAGAATGGATAGATTCGGAGTTCGCATGAGAGATGAAGAATATATGAAGAGAACTGGTCGTATCGTTCCCAAATTATGATTCAGGTTTCGATTTCTCAATATGCTCTCTACGATTTAGATCCATCTCGAAGTCTGGATACTTGAAATCTCTGATAATCTTTGCTTTCTTATTTCGAGCAGCAATTGCATCCTTATCCATTGAGGACCAGATAACTGCAGCAATACTCACTATGATTATGCCAATTGAAATAGCTGGAAGATATTGGAACAAGAGTCCAACCATAACCTCATACCATGGTAAGGAATACTCTTGAAACACTGAAATCAGCCCCAATTATTTCTCATCTTTTACATTTCAAGATTTCGAGAAGTCGAAATCTAGTCTGTAATCCCCTAGTATCACAAGAGGATATAGAGGACATTTTGGTTAGAATGGTTAACTCTACTGGAGAATCAAAAATGGGCGAACTCAAGAATAAACTGTTCAAAGGACTTACTGAGCACGATATTTTGACCTGGGAAGAGGAAAAGATGCGCTATCAACGCAAAATGGGCAGAAAAGTAACGGATCTTGAGTTTTTACGATATCTTATGATGAAAGCATCTCGCCCAGTTATCAAGACAAAAGATGGAGTTTCTACAGGATTTCTTACTGGACAAGGCCCAATCTACGAAAAAGGTGACACACTTCTTGAACGATACCGGAGCCATTCGCCATCTGAATCAGAAGATTCTGTCATACGGAAACCGCAGGTTCGTACTGTCGATGAAAAGTAAATAGATGGTCAGGTGACAATCCTTAAATGCTAAGATACCAACTGGTATCTTAGATGTACTAGATTCTATGGTGACTGTTATACTCAGCTGTTATATCAAGAATCTGACATATCGATAACGCACGGAGAATAAGTAATGGAACTTAGTCAACAAAAACAAGATATATTCCCAGAGTGGGCATCAACATCAGGCGTTGAATTCTGGCAACCTGACCAGCTCTTCATTGAGTGGATCACATTTCTCTACGGAATCTGGGAAACTGTTGAATACCTATAATTCAAGGATATAGGAATGAGTAAGCAATTCATGGATGATGACCAGGAATGTCACAAGAAAGACCAGATGATCTTGATAGGGTCTTTAAGGCTCTAGGAAACGAAACGCGTAGGAGAATCCTCCAGCTGCTTGC
>JAEORG010000007.1 GCA_016841005.1 Candidatus Thorarchaeota archaeon
AGACCAGCTTCTTCAGCCAGTTTCTTCATGTTTTCGAGAGTCTCACCTTCGAAACTTACATCCATGTTATTTTTCCTCCTTTCTGAAGGCTATACGCCTGTAAGGCTTACCCCATCGTTCATCATACATCAGACCCTCAAGGGGAGCTCTGCTTGGACCAAGTGCTCTTGGAGAGACCCTTTGACCGATACAGAATGCAGTTATAGGCAACCAAATGGGGGGAATTCCCAACTTGTCACGAATTAATTCAGCATGTCTTGGGTCTGAAGCTACTAATGCCTCGTAAGCACATCCATAGCCAAGCTCAGTAGCAGTTAACCACATGTTTTGAACTGCCATTCCACACACTACTGACCCAAACAGTTCGTTAGGATACAAATATCCAGCATCGTGCCAAGAATCGCTTGCACAAACGATGATAACGGTATCACTCTTCTCAGGGTATCGAAATAGCTCGCCATCCCGAAGTCGTGCATATACTGCTGCACGATAGGGATCTGCAATGAACCAGTTTCGACCACTTGTGAGTTCGAATGGTGCACCACCAAATGCGGTCTGCGCCATTTCCTGAGCAATATCAGCAAGAAACTCTTTGGTTTCCTGATCATCGCGAATCACAATGAATCGCATCATCAGCATATTCTCGGGGCTGGGAGCATGTCGCGCAGCCTCAAGGATAAGCTCAATATGCTCATCAGGTATTTTTTCTCCAGTAAACTCACGAATAGATCTTCTTTCCCTTATCCACCTTAGAGATTCAAGCTCTTGTGTGGCTTTGGGAGTATCCTCGGCTCTACCGGATGATTTAGCATCACTTGCCATTTATACACCTCAATATGTTGAGCAATATCTTGAGGTGTGTTGTATCTAGCATAAATTCTTTCCGAGAAGCTGTCGAATTTTCAATCAAACACCCAAGAACGACGAATCACGAACTGTTATTCGGCGGATGGAATACCTCGCCACGATTTCGGAACACCAGCTTTCAAGAAGAGAATCGTGATTGCAGATAGTTCTATTATGATATTGATTGGTGTGGCAGGAACAAAGGCAATTAGTACCACAAACACGATTGCAATAAATCGATTGTAATAACCTGAGCCAATTGTACCTTCCAGCATTGCAATTTCAATGCCAGTGATGAGCATCAAGAATCCAAGCGAGAGGTATGCAAGTATCATGTAGAACCACATTCCAGGTATCGCCATCGGAAGAAACTCTCCAGTTTCAGTACTGTAATACGCCGGATTCATCCCATTCCCAATCATGTAGACACCTACAACAATATGAAATACTGAAGCCAGGACTGCAAACAATGCTAGAACAATTCCCATAGGGTGGAAATACCTTGAGTAGAAACCAGAGAATCCTATACTTTGAAGCATTAACCCTGCACCCATTCCGATGAATGGAATTGCTATGGGCCATACTGTTAGAAATGGAATATTTAGCAAGGACGAATAAAATAGGGATATGGTTAGACTAATACCAATAGGACCTCCAAGGCTCCCGACTATAAATGGTGACCTATCAAAATTATCTACGTTCATTTCCAAAGAATTAGCAGCGCACTCTGCATGACACCACCAACCCTGATAACGCACCTTTTTTCTACCTTTCAGAGGTTCTCCACATAACATACAAGTTGCAATTCCGTCATCTATCTTCCTCGGTCGAACTTCCATTTCCTCACCACTTAGATTCATGTCAACTATATTCTACTCAAATTCAATTTTTCTCCATTCAGTGGGGATTCCTGCATTGACCATTAAAATTGTAATGAGTATCATTTCAAGAAAGAAATTCACAGGAGTAAGAGGCATCAATGCTGCTGCTCCGATAAAAAGTACAGCTATTACTCTATTATCAATACCAGGTGTAAATGACTCTCCAAGTAATAGAATCATTATTCCAATCAATGCCATCATTATCGACAACAATGCAAATGCTGCAAACATTGTCAAAGAAACTCCAGGCACCATGAGAACAATAAATGCGCCAGTTTCAGGATCATAGTAGTTGGGATTATGTCCATAACCTAAAACCAGACCTGCTACTGCCAAGTGAAGAATAGCAGAGAGAGCTGCTAAAAAAGCACAAATTACACCAATGCCCTCATCATAGTTGGATGCAAATCCGTAGAGACCAAAAACCTGAAACAACAGACCTATTGCCATACCAAGGAATGGAACACCATAGAAAATTGGATTATTAATCAAAATATGATACTGTGCATATATCGGAATGCTCAGAAGGAAAGAGAAAACAATACCCAAACTACCAATTCTGAAGGGCGTACGATTGAAACCATCAACCTGTTTCTCTAATGCACTCTGAGCACATTCTGCATGAACCCACCAATCTCTAAACTTAACAGTCTGGAAATCTGCAAATGGTTTTCCACAGAGAATGCATGTAGCTCTTCCATTCCTATTACTAGAACTCTCTTCCACTATGAAACCCCCATTCCATCTCTTATGTGATATTTTGTGTGAGAGCAAAAAAAGGTTTACAGTTAACACTACTCAAGAATATCTCTGTGTATTGTCACAGTTGTATGCTAATATGAGGTGAGTAATAGCTCAACCATACAAGCTGACATATGCTAGAAAGTTCATTGCTAATTTGGAACCCACAGATACTCTCCCGGCATATGTGGGAACCAGCTTCATTTCTTGAGGAGGAGCAGATTAGCTCCTCTTACCACTTACTTCATTTCATTAGAGAGGAGAAATTCAGTGATTCCAACATTATTTGTTGTACGGTTCTCACCTTCTCAAGATCATCAGGTGAAACGGTACCTACGAGTTCATCAACCAGATTACCTGTAGTATACGTATCATGTGCTGTCATCATTATTGGAATACCAAGTTCCTTCGCTCGTGCAATTGTACGTATATCTGGACCAATACCTCCTGTAAGAATTAGTAGATTCGTATCAGTCTCCATAGCTATAAGACAAATATCCGACCGGTCGCCGCTAGTAATGACAGCCTTATCTTTTGCTCTTCTAAACCATTTCAATGCATTTTCTGGTGCCATGCTCCCAACCATAAATTGGTCGACCAAGACATCCAATTTATCCTCGCCTACGAGCATCTGCCCATTGAGAACCTGTAGGATTTCACGAATTGATGGACTGAATAGTTCTCGTCGAATGAAAATCGAACCCAAGTACTTGAGTCCTAGTTCTTGAATGTAGGGTCCAATTTCATCCTTGACCAAATTGCGATGCATGGGAGAAACCATGTTGAGTATGATAGAGATATCTTCAATTCCGTGTTGAATGAACAAATCCCGTTGGAGGAGAATATCATCAATTGCATCAACATCAGGAAAATTAACCAGACATATTACAGATGCATTGAACTCACTTGCAATATGTGGAGTGGATAAGTCAACATGTGATAAGTTCCATGGAGCTTTGGGGCCTTCGATTATCACATACTCGCTGTTTCTGGACACCTCATTGTAGCCGTCTTTTATTTTTCTCAGTAAAGCTTCATGACCTACCTTGATGAATTCGTCGTAGCTTACTTTAGTCCTAACTACTGGGCGTATACTATCCAAACTAGCGTCTAGGTCTAAAACTTGTTTCAGCACAGCAGCATCTTCATCATTTATACTCCCAACTGGTTTGAGATATCCCACTTTCTTACCATTATCTGTAAGATACTTTGCTAATCCAAGTGCTACAAGCGTCTTTCCTGTAAGTGTTTCCCCACTAATTACAATATTTTTGATCATTATTTCTCGCCTCCGATAGTTATCTTAACATCAACAGCTGATACACCTTTTCCTTTCTCATATGCAAATGCGGGATTGATATCCAATTCAACAATATTATTGAAATCAGAAACGAGTTGACTGATTCTTAATATTGTATCTTCAATTGCGTTTATATCACTGGGCAATTCTCCCCGTACACCTTGAAGTACAGTACCCATCTTGGTTTCCATAATAAGTTCCTGGGCATCTCCTCGAGTCATCGGAGCTAACCGAAATGAGATATCTTTGAGATAATTTACATAAATCCCACCAGCTCCAAACATAATCAGTGGTCCAAACTGGATATCGCGTGAACAACCAATGATTAGCTCTTTCCCTTTTTCAGCCATTTCTTGTACGTCAACACCGTAAATAATAGCTTTAGGCACATGTTTTCTAGCATTCTGGATAATTTGAACAAATGCAGCTTCTACTTCTTCAGGATTCTTAAGACCAATCTGTATGCCACCAATATCACTCTTATGAACGATATCTGGGCTTGATATCTTCAACACAACAGGATACCCAAGTTCTTCTGCTAGTTTTCTTGCTTCTTCTGAACTTGTTGCAAGCCGTATCTTAGCTACGGGTATACCATAAGCCTCAGCAATTGCATGAGCTTCGTTGGCTAAAAGTATCCGTCTTCCATCATTATGGACTTTTGAGATGATTTCCTTGACTTTTGATTTATCCACCTTGAATGCTGGAATTGATTCGTCTTTGAGGTTATCCCTATTAACAGTATATCTGTATAACTCAGCAATTGCATGAACTGCTCGTTCAGGAAAATCAAAAACAGGAATACCGCCTTCAGTGAGTATCACTCTGGGATATACCATAGAGTTTCCACCCATAAAGACCGCTACTATTGGTTTGTGGGGATATTGTTGATGAGCATCGACAATCACTTGTGCTGTTTCAGCCACCTTTGTCATAGCTTGTGGAGTTAGAAGAACTAACACAGAATCCACATTCTCGTCTCGTAGAGAGGCTTCAATACAAAGTGCGTATTCATTGGGTTGGGCTGTTCCCAGTGCATCAATTGGGTTGTATACTGATGCTGCAGGTGGCAAGTTCTTTTTTAGAAATTCGATTGTATCAGATGTAAATTGAGCAATTTCAAGTCCGCTTGCTTCACATGCATCAGTTGTAATGATACCTGGACCTCCTGCATTTGTGACAATCGAAACACGATTTCCTTTTGGAAGAGACATATCATCAAACACATTTGCAACATCAAAGAGTGCAGCCATAGATTTAGCTCTACTAACTCCGCACTGTCTGAATGCTACATCATATGCAGTGTCACTTCCTGCTAGTGATCCAGTATGTGAGGATGCTGCTCTTGCTCCAGCGGCACTTACTCCAGACTTGACTACAAAAATCGGTTTTTTAGAAATAATATTCCTACATGCCTTCATGAATTTTGGTCCATCAACAACAGATTCGATATATAGTAGAATAAACGTCGAATCAGGGTCCCGACCAAACGCTTCCACAAAATCTGCTTCATCAAGCTGAGCTTTGTTCCCTAGACTTACGAATTTTGAAAACCCTATTCGTTCCATCATACTCCAATCAAGAATACCTGTCATCAATGCTCCTGATTGTGATGCGAAAGCTATCGTTCCTTTAGCTGGAGTCCCTGCAGAGAAAGATGCGTTATATGGTGAATGAGTATTGATAATTCCTAAACAGTTTGGCCCCTGAACAATCATATCATACTGATTTGCCAACTCAATGATTCTTTTTTCTGCCTCATGGCCTTCATGTCCGATTTCTTTGAATCCGGCAGTGATAATCACGAGCGCTTTTACACCCTTTTTTCCACAGTCTTCAACAACTGGAAGAACAAACTTTGCAGGAATAACGATTACCGCAACATCTACCTCGCCAGGTATTTCAGAAACCGACTTGAAGACTTGTTTGTCTAAAATCTTTCCGCCCTTGGGATTGACCGGGTATATTTTACCAGAAAAGCCACTGTTGATTAGATTACGGAGGACATCATTGCCCAACTTACCCTTTGCTGATGATGCACCTACAACAGCAATCGATTGAGGGTTAAAAAGTAAATCAATACTCTTCTGTCTATCCACTTTATGGCACAATCCATTGTAAAGCTAAGCTCGTTGCCAATATCACTTCAATATAATTCATACCTTAACGGATGATTTTCAGGTCATTTTATAGATGATATCGAGAGGTTATGTCAGCAATGTCACTTTGAATACCGAGTTGGTATTACTCACTATCATATGTCTGTCTTACGTGGATAGTACATAGGCGAATACCACGATATTCGTGGGAAATAATCGCATGTGAGAGATATGTGGTGAATGAAGAATGAAGCTGGTAACACTACACGTTCCTGAAACCTATATTGATGGTCTTGAGAAGTTGGTTGAGAATAATCTCTACCCAAACAGATCAGAAGCTATTAGGATTGCCATCAGGGATTTACTGAAGAGAGAACTTTGGGGTTAGAGAGAGGTCGATTTCGACTCCTCTCTCTCCTAGACTCGTGCAAGATACCTTAATCTATGAAATTTGAACGGAAAAAATGAGTCTTGACTCAATCCTCCGTCTATACAGATGAATGCGTACGTACATAGATTATAGGTAATAGTTATGATACCCGACTCAGCAATCATTCAGGGATACAATGACCAACGAATACGATTGGTACGAGGGTGTCCCTGTATGAAGGAGTTTGGGGGAGAACGAGTATGCATCAATGATGATGATGTCATTCCAGTAAAAACAATGGTTTTGGATCCTCAATTCTTTGCACAGCTTTGTTCTGTTAACGACCTTCAGGATTTCAAGAGTAATCGAGAAGATATGTGCTATTCATTAATCAATCTAAATCCTGATGCAGATAATGCAATTTGTCTCAGTCAGGGAAAAGTGATTCGAATAAACAAGAAGACTATACGCGCGACGAATATAGAAGAAGGACTTGATTTCGCAATTAATTCAGATGTTAGTGGAAACGAAGCGATTTGTTCTTCTTGCTTGTACAAATACCTCGTAACCCTAACTGACCTTTTCGATAATCTATTATCTGAAGAAGAGAAGGGACAAATAATCCTTAGCTATTCTCAGGATTTGATCAATAGTATCGCAGCTCAGTTAAGTCAAGAGGTTCTAAATTACAATAGAAATGATATTTTATCCAATAGAGAAATCATCGAAATGCAAATAGAACGTCTTGCCAATACACGAAAAAGACTGGGGACCAAAACTATAGATTCTCGTTCACCAGATATCAATGAAACCTTCGAAGTATTACTTAGAGTCCATAAGACACTACTCAAATTGGAGTCCATATTTCTATTCCAAGTCCTATCGCTTCAAGAAGCTGATGATGAATTAACAGCTTTAACCCTTCTGAAATTCATGGTTGAAACAGCAGATCGGATACTTTCAACCCATAACGATATTCGTGCACAGAGGTCTGCTCTAATTAATCTTGGAGTAAAGGTTGAAAGAGTAGATGAATTATTGGAGGAAAGGAAGATACACCATAAACATGCAGAGAAAAGAATTCGTAATCTACTCTCTATCCTTTCAAAAGTGAACAGTAGGCCAACATAAAAACCGATATTAACTTCCAAGTAGCTAGAAATATGTTGCTTTAGCCAAAATATACAGATTTGGAGTCTTTGGAGCTCTCTCAAATGGATGTGCTAGGACGCGATAGTGAGGTCAGTCAAGGGTCAATACGTGTAGTTAGGGGATGTCCCTGTTACAAAGTCTTTGGAAATGAAAGACTGTGTGTGAATGATGATGATGTATTAGAGATCGAAGTAATAGAAGTTGATCCATCACTTTTTGCATTTAATCCTGATAAAGAGAGCATGGAAAAGGAACGTGCACAGGAAGGCAATATATGCTATGCGGCCATCTATGTAAACAATCCAGACAACAAGGTTTACTGTATCTCTCAAGGATGGGCGCTTCGAATACATGGAAAGGATGTACCAGGGAATGATTTAGAGGATGCTCTTCAATTTCTCTCAACAAAAGACCTCACAGATAGTGCTGAAATATGTAGTGAGTGCCTTTACAAATTCATCCTGACTCTCGGAGACACATTTTCAGACCTTATGACAAGAAAGGAAAAGACTGATGAGGTAAAGAAATACGTCGATAAGTTCTCTCTGATGATAGCTGTAAAACACAGTCAAATGGATGAGATGATGAAACCTATTGGCACAGAAGATGAAATTGACGAAGGAATCGATCACTTTGCATTTTTACGTTCATATCTTGTTCAGTTACTTGAACAGCAGCAATCATGGCATGATCTTTGTGATGAACTAAAGAGGACAGAATCGGAACCCTGGTTGAGTGATCTAGTTGCAAACAGAGAAAAACTCGCTCGGCTTGAGTTTCAATTTTATAGTCAAACACTTCAACTAAGAGACATTGAAGATTTCCATCTTATGATAAAAATGCTTCAATTTGTTCTGAAAACATCCTCTGAGATTTTAAAAGTAAATCAAGAAATACATGACGTCATTCGTTCAAAGGAATTCACAAAAGCAGCGAATAGTGACAATCGTCTAGATATACTATCAGCCTATGGCACAAAGTCAAGAACTGTTGAACATAACTTCGGAAATATTCTTCAAATCCTGAGCAAGTTGTAATTGTATCAAACAATGAAACGAATATCTTTGAGAATCTCTCTTAACAGGTCCTGAGCATTATGCTCTCCAGAAGATGAATTCCATTCCTCTGAAAACGCTCTAAAGATTTCCAAGTCCTCTAAAACGGATGATGCAATTTCTAAGAGCTCATTTTCATCAATAATAGGCCCTTGTCCAATTCCTGGACAAATTTTCTTCATTGCACTAAGCCCCCAATTGATTCCATCAGATTCATTCGAAAATACAAAAGGAAAGGAAATACATGCATCAGGTCGAATGTCATGAATCATACATAAATCATCTTTCAAGAATATGCATGCGCCTGTGTCATCCTTTTTCAATGCAAGAATAGCTGGACCGTTCTCTGTAATTGTTTGAGGGATGTGTTTCAATCCCTCAGGGATATATTCACCTTCAATTGGAACATAGAAATCTATAGCACGTAGCATCTGCTCAGCATCTAATCCTAGAGATATTGCAATCTTGGAAATATCCCGTCCTGTTAAGGTCACAATCATATCTGTTTTCTTGCAACACGCTCCACATTTTGTGCATTCAAACTGAACCTTTGTGGAGTTCAAATTGTTGACACCTAACCTAATGTTTCTAAAAATGCACCCATAGCATGAATTCCTTCTTCTATATCAGAAGGAGATGCTGCGTAGGAGAATCGGAGGTGATCATCGTAGTGTTCTCCAAATACAACACCAGGAGCAGTAGACACTCCGGTCTTCTTCAGTAGCAATTCAGCTAATGTTTTGCTACTTAGTCCATATTCATGGAAATCAGGAAATACATAGAATGCCCCCATGGGATTCAGACATTCCACGCCACTCAGCTCGCAGAAGAGAGACTGAATCAAGTCCCTTCTATCTTGGTATGCATTTCTCATCATATCAATTGAGGATTGGTCGCCCATAATTGCCTCTACACCTGCATACTGTACAAAAGAAGTGGCACAAGAAGTTGTGTTCTGTTGAATCCGAACCATATTGTTTATGATTCCTCGTGAACCGATAGCATAACCAAGACGCCATCCTGTCATAGCATAAGATTTGGAAAAGCCACTGATACAAAGGGTTCTATCCATCTCTGGATCCACTTCAAGTATAGAAGTCTGAGAAAACCCATCATACACAAGCGATTCGTAAATCTCATCGCTAAAGACCATGAAGTTGTTGTCAGTTGCCAGTTCATAAATAAGCCTCATTTGATCTTTTGTTAACACACCACCTGTAGGATTGTTCGGTGAGTTGATTATAATTGCAGAAACTTCTTTTCGTACTGCATCCTTCAACGCTTCTTCATCCAGTACATACCCCGGGCTAGTAGGAACATCGACTGGTTTTCCTCCCGCATGGCGAATCATGACTTTGTAAGTTGGCCATGATGGTGACAGTAGCAGAACATCATCACCAGCATCTATCGTCGCTAATATTCCCTGGAATAGAGCCATCTTTCCTCCAGGAGTAACTATTATGTTTGTTTTACCATTGATATCGATGTTGCGCTTTTTGTAGGAGTATTCAATAGCATCAAGTAGTTCAGGAACACCACGTGAAGAAGTGTATCTGGTCCTACCTTCGTTCAGTGCCTTTATCGCTGCATCTACAATATTTTGAGGCGTAGGAAAATCAGGCTGTCCAACTTCGAAGTGGTATACTTTTTTTCCTTCACGTTCCATTTTCGTAGCAATCTCAAATAGTCTGAGAGTACCTGAAGCTGGTATTCGTTCCATGTGATGCGATGTCCAATCCACTCTATTCGCCACCTGTGTCAGACGACTAGAACATTTGAGGGGTTTCATTGGGTCCTTAAATGCAATATATCAATTATGGAGAGGTCATAGAACGAAGAATATCGGAAATTCTTCTTATTTGATGCTCAGTACCAAGAACTTGGATGCGTTCAGGTAATGCTTCTCCTAATCCAGATTCGTAAGCTTTTCGTATGTAATCTATCTTCAAGGGATCAATTCCGATTAGAGATGCACAGTAGGCATCCACAGCTACTGGATCAGTTCCAACAATAATACCACCAATCAGTTTTGATTTTCCTTCATCTCGATTACCTACTACAATTTCAGTCATATCCACTATGCTAAGAATAGGTCGAAATTGTATCAGTATATCTAACAAAACGTTGTTAAGGTCATCATGAAAGTTGGTTTTATCTCGACGACCTAAGAGCCCGAATAGATTCTTTATTCCAGCTCCAAAACCAATTCCCTCCTGTATTTTCAGAGTTGCAATATTTACCAAGAAATTATGTTTAAGAAGAAGCTCCGGAACCTTCTCCTGCGCGATTCCATTTCCTGCAAAGTCTGCTAGGATTTGTTCTTCCTTTGAAAGATTAACAAGTTCTACATTTTCTCCAATTAAGGAGGTATAACCAGTCTTTTCAAATGCTTCTTCTGCTGTCCTTAGAGGATTGTCGCTTTCAACAATGCTTAGAGGAGTAACCTCTCGAAATAAGTCGACAACAGCTTTCATCATAGCAAGAGATGTGTTACCTACGAGAGCAGGGTCATATATAGAGGGCTTTAGTATTATTCTATTTGTTTCAGGAGAGATTGGAACAGGTATAGGCATTTTTGAAATTGCTGTTTTTAGCGATGCTCTAGCATTCCTTTTGACAGCAACTGAAACAAATGACAATGGTGCCATGATGAAAATCTAAAACTCCAAGGCTTTAAGTGAAATGCCTAATATCAAAGAAACGAAATGCCACTTAATCAGTATCAAAAAGAAAGATACTCTCGAATGATTGCATTGCGGGACATTAATGAAAGGGATGTTGAAAGAGTTCTTCAATCAACTGTAGCAATGATAGGAGCAGGAGGTATCGGGAGCCCGACATTAAGGCTGCTAACATCATTGGGCTTTGGTACAATTAGAATAATTGACAATGATAAAGTCGAATTGCACAATATTCAACGACAAAATATCTACACG
The DNA here is from genome assembly GCA_016841005.1 of Candidatus Thorarchaeota archaeon. Next base: position 11,381 of record JAEORG010000007.1, read on the forward strand.
ACTAGGGACCTAGGTAAACCAAAAGCAACAGCTGCGGCAGCAAACCTTTCATCATTGAACAAAGATATCAAATTCGAACCTGTTGTTGAAGAGATTACTGAAGAGAATTCCCTTGACCTTCTCAATCATGTTGATGTAATTGTTGACGGACTTGATACTTTCTCAGCAAGACGTGTAGTAAATCAGGCAAGCATTAGATATCGAACACCTTATGTCTTTGCAGGAGCGGTAGAATATTTTTCAAACATTTCCACATTTATTCCTGGTGTAACTGGTTGCTTCGAATGCACATTGAGTGGAGTAGAGGATGATCCTAGAGCAACAGCTGAATACATTGGTGTGTCACCATCTCTTCTGACTTTCATCTCAGGAATTATCGCTCAGGAAACATTCCTTATAGTGATTGGAAAACCTGCAAAGCTAACTGGAAAGATGATGACTATAGATATACACTCACTTAGCTTTGATATGATTGATATCGTGAAGAATCCAGACTGCTTATTCTGCTCCAATATATGAAAGAACTTTTCATTACCTAAGCACCAAAGAACAAGCGCCTCGCTCTTCGACGCCGCTCTTCTTCACTCTCTTCGCTCTCTGGAGGTGGGGGAGGTGGAGGAGGTTCAGAGGATTCCTCCTTGGTATCTGCTTCCTCATCATCCAAGATGTCTTCAGGAGATGGCTCGTCCATCGGACTCCAGACTTTCGTTTCTTCAACATAATCAGTATCCGATGGAAGTTCAGGAGCTGGTGGAGGTGAGTCTGGCTCTTCTTCTGATTCCTCTTCTGTACCGCTATCCCAAACATACTTTGGTCGCTCGACAGTTACCTCTTCTTCAGAGTCGCTTTCTGGTTCTGCATCAAAGTGATCATCTTCCGACTCTTCAATAACAATATCCTCAGTTTCATCAATAGAATCCTCCTCCTCTATTTCAGGAGTTTCTATACCGTCATGCCCAGGTGTTACAACTAGAGAATCAGGTTCCACAAGTTCAAAATCATCTGAGAAATCCCGCGGAGAACCTTGGACAATTTCAGCATCATGCATGTCCTCAATAGCACCCATCGATTCAATGCTGATAGAATCATCAGAGGTAATCATTTCAGGTTCCATTTCTATTGGAACCTCTGTTTCGTCATCAGTACCTTCAGTTTCTAGTTCAATTTCAGGAGGCGTGCCAAATGTGGATTCATCTAAATACTCGTCACTTCTTGGCATGGAATCAAATGATGGTTCCTCTTCAGGTGTTTCATCTTTGGAAGAAAACTCAATTCCTAGCTGTTTGTGGAGACAGCTCTCACACCGTTTTGCAGCAGCTACTAAACCATCATAGAGAAACTCATCCAAGGATTTTGCACGGTCTTTATTCACTTTGGACCATTTCAAAAATGAATCGACCATTCGTAGGGCATCGCGGACACCCATCCAATATTCATCAGACCTATTTTCTTCTGATTCCATTGAAGGCACCTAATGTCGAGCAATGAAAGTTTGGAGAAAAGGGTTTCCATCACGAAGGTATTACACGTTACCGGAGTTTTTATGCTTAGTTTCGAGTACTTCTTCGAATAGCTCTTCAAACATATTTAGAATCTCAATTTGTTTAAATTCATCAATACCCGATCCAACAATTAGTACTCTAGTAGGAGTTTCGCTACCCAAATGTTCTTTGATTTCTTCGCGGTAGATTGCTTCAATCTCTGGATCTTCATCACTAAGAACTATCACTACAGCATTTGCACCAGCATAAGTGACTGATAGAAGAATATCAAGGGCAGAATGCCTTGGGGACCATGTTACTGCGCGAACATTTGATTCATCGGTTTCAACATCAGTCGTACCTATTCTAATTCCATCTACTGCAACGACATTTTCATTAACAACTCCAAGAACCATCTCTAGAAGAGCATCATCAGGTCCAACTACTGTCACTTTGAAGAGGTATCTCTTTCGTTTCTTTGAAGATTTGCCCTTCTGTTTCTCGTTCATGACCACAATCATCTACCTATTTCTCTTATAATCGAGAAATTCAATCTTGATATGTTTTGCGCGGACAGCAAAATGTTAACATAGTGGACAGTTAATGTCATCGTGGTTCGAAGAAGAAAATGAATTCTCAAAAATACTGTAGTGTAATCATACTCGGATTTTCCTTGATTATTATAGGGATTGGTATTTTATTTTGGGGAGGGAATCAATCTGGTGATAGCTTCTTCTTCATATTCCCTTTCTTCTTTGTGGGAAATCCAGGTCCTATGGGCTTGGCGCTTATACTGATATCAATAGTCTTTGCATGTGTGTTTTTGTATCAGTTAATTAAGGTACAAACAGGAATTAGTTCGTTCGGAGTAGAATCCGGATTGATATGTTCAAAATGCAAAAAGGAACTGCCTCTTGGAGCATCATTTTGTATGTATTGTGGGACTGCTATTCAACAACGCGGTGATCTAGAAGACGATGACATTCAATAGAGAATCTGATGAGGAAATTATTTTGGGATACAAAATACGACCAATTTTTTCGAGAGACCTTGAAGATGTAATGCGAATAGAAAATCAATGCTTCAAACAGCCATGGGATTTGTCTGTATTTTCCTTCTTGGCAGACCGACATGGTGTTATTCAAGGACATGGTAGAGAAATGGGAATGTTGGTCGTCACGCATCAAGAAGATGTTGTTGCCTATATGGTCTGGGAATATGATACTCTAGAAAGAAAAGGGCATTTGCAAAATATTGCAGTAGATAAGAATCACAGAAGAAGAGGAATTGCTAGTCTCCTGTTGCAGCAGTTCTTTTCAAAATTAAAAGATGCAAATGCAATACAATGTATACTAGAAGTACGAGAGAGTAATACTGGTGCGATCAAATTCTATGAAAAAATGGGGATGACGCCTATAAGTCGCCACGAAGGATTTTATGGAGACGAAGACGCCATCATCTATCAATTGTCTTTTTGATTACTTTGTTGACTCACTTACCAGTTTCGGTCCGAGTGAATCTCTAAAGAGTTTGATATATGCTTCATCTGTAGACACAATGCACAAAGGCGATTCAGATTCAGCTTGACCTCCCACCAATATCTCAGAGTTGTCTCTTATTGCGAGTGTTAGAGGTGACCCGGTTTCCCAAATCCTCCATCCTTTTAGGGATTCTAATGCCTCGTCCTGTTCCTCAGATTGAGGTACAATAAGGACTCGTCTATGAGGAGCTTTTACCTTAGAGAGTTTCTTGATATCTAGACAATCTAGTGAAACCACAGAGATTATGATTGAATCTTCGGCTCTCTGCGACATGTCGAGTAGATGTGCACAGATTTCATCTTTGCCACTTGTATACCATGTGTCCTTTGTTGGTTTTGCCACAAGTTCTTCTGAAGCAGAATGAATTGCCTGAAGAGTATCAATCACCTTTCGTGTATTCTCAGTAATTTCGAGTAAGGATTCATCTGTTGTACTCGATGCAGAACTGATTGCAGCTTTTGCTCTCTTTCCCCAATTAGTTGCAGATTCTTGTATTGCTAATTCTGTAGTTGAAATGGTTTTTGCCCGTAAAGATTTCGTGTTTTCTACGGAAATATCGATTTCGCCAACAGTGGCTTCTTTCGATTCAGCTATTTGCGTATTCTTTTCAGAAACATCATTTACTAGTTCCTCAACCAATTCGTAAGATGAACTGCTAAGCGAAGCTTTCAGATCAACACCAAGGGATTCAAACTTACGCGCAGCATGTTGATTTGAGGATACTGTAGCCTGCTGAATCTCTTCAAAGGCGGTTTCACGGGTTTTAGAAACTTGGTCTGATATTCGATCGAAGTATGATTCTATTTCAGTACTAGATGCTTTGGTGACCTCTTCAAAATCTGTCACCTTTTGGAGAGTAGACGTTTCAGAAGCCTCCAGTCGTTCTCTATTACTAGCAATTGCTTTTTTGGATGCATTCTCCGTTTCAGCTGTTACTCTATCTGGAAACTCTGATAGAGAATCAATCGCAGAATTTACTGCTATTTCTGTCGCGGCTGAGAAGTCATTTACACTTGTCTTAATCTGTGATTCAGCCCGTCCAAGGAATGACCGCCCAATTTCTTCTATCCGGTCAATCTGTTGATTGTTTCTCTCTCGAAGACTTGCTATTGCAGATTCAGACGTTTTATCAAGGGTATTCTGCACGTGCAAAATCTCATTGCTCATCTTCGTTCCCAACGCATCCAGAGATGTGTTTATGTTACCCATTGCGGATTCAACCCAGACTTTAGCTGCATCAAAAGCAACTACAGCTTCTGATTTCCGATTCTCAATAGTTTTCATAACGTCTTTCTTTGATTTCTCCCTCTCTGTCATGGTAGCAGTTTGGTCCATTTCTAACTTACTCTGAAATGCTTCAACTTGGGTTGTTGCCTTTTTGATATTGTTTGTTGAGAGAGCATCAAGTTTGGTACTTGTAGAACCAATTATTCTTTGCACTACTTCTTTCTCTTCAGATAAGTACGCATCGACTGTGTTTCTTACGCCAACAGCATTCTTTGCCAACAAATCCGCTGTATCATCACGAATTGATGTGAGCCTTTCAGACACATTATCACGTGCAACTCCGAGAGTCACATTAAATTCTTTACTTACTTGTTGTATATTATCGACAAATTGACCAACGGTTCCCGTTTCAATTTCTGCTAGTGATTCCTGAGCTGCATTAAGTGCGCTTTCAATTCCTGTAATAGTATCCTGCATACTCTTTGAGATTTCGGTCCTTTTCTCAGATGTAAATGCATCTAAGGTTCGCTTCAGGGCAGCTGTGGATTCAACAACAGCATCAACCTGTGTGCCAATCTCAGATGCAAACTCCTGTTGTAGCTTTATTGAATCTTCATCCAAAAGGTCCATTTCAGATTTCAAAGCACTTCTAAATTCAGTATGCGCTGATGCAATCAAATCTCTAGCTTCTACTGTTTGGCTTGATAGCAGTCCGTTGAATGTAGATTCAACACTTTGCGTTAGTGTTAGAAATTGTCTTGTTATTTCTTCAATACGCATATGAAATTCTTGACGCATCTCTTCTGAATGACGATCAATTCTATTCACCTGATCCTCAATTGCAACATCAATCTCTTTCTGAGTCTTTACAACTTGAGAATTCATAGTTGCAGTGCTTTGCGAGAGCCTTTCATTTAATCGTGCATTTAGACTCTGATACAGGTCTTTTGCTTCAGCAACTTGCTGTTGAATAACATCAATATACTTGGTAGCCATATCTGCAAGTTTTGATTCTAAGCTTACTTCATGGTCTTTTGCCGATCGCTTGAGAGATTGTATAGCAGCCTCGTTCTTAGTTTCGGTGGTTGTCCGAACACTCGAGAAAGATGATTTGAGTCTACTACCGATATTGTCTGCAAGAGAACTTAATTCTGCAGCTTCCGTATCCAAAACTCCAGAAATCTCTTTCACAGTCGCGTTGACTTTTTTATCTACTCCTTTGGTTGTTTTATCATTCCAATTCTCAACCTTACCCAACAGATTTTGGCTAGCAATTTGTAAGCGATTTAAGTCACCATCAATTTCCCCTTGCAACAATTCTAAAACTGAATTTCTTGCCTCATTTATGAAGACCTCTGTATCTGTTGAGAAACTGCGAGATAATCCTCGTAGTGCTTTGTACTCATCACTAACTAATGTATTTGACTTTTCAATGAAGCCTCCTAGTGCCGCATTTACAACTTCAAGGAACGCATTCTCTGAACCTGAGAGTTGATCCAACTGAGCTAACACAGATTGAGCAGCAGTTTCCATATACTCATTTACATCAGTTTTCCATGCCTTTACAGTATCTGTGAAGAGTTTTGTTGCAGATATTGCGTCATCAAGTTTCTTTTTGGTAGAATCCGAATGTGTTTCTGCGTTTAATCTTGATTGTGCGGCAGATTCCTCTAAGTTGGCTTGAGAAACTATAATTGCTTGTCCCAACGACGAATCAAGATTCGTTGTCTTCTCCTTCAATGAATCAGACAGTCCAGTGAGTAATTCAGACACTGTATTAGAAGTTTCAAGTGCGCGAACATTCAGAGCTGCGGTGAGTTGCTCCGTACTAGTTTTTAAAACGTCCTCCGCACTTTTGAGAGCTTCTTGCATGACTGATTTTGCGGTTGTTGCCAAAGCGTTTGCGTGAGCTTCAAAGTCTTTGACAGATTTTCCTGCACTGAGCTTTTCCTTTTTCAACCACTTATCAAACTCTCTTCCGATTTTCTTTGATTTTCTCTGAAGGTCCTTCTGGCTCTTGTCTAATTCTTCTTGTAAGATTAGTAGTTTCTCACCGAGACTAGTATCAAGAGTTTCATTAAGACTGAGAAAAATATCTTGCAACCTCTGAGAATAGGAAAGAAGTACCTCTGATGAGAGATTTGTAATAACATCAATCTGGGATTTGACTGATTTCGCTATACCAGTTTCGTATTTTTCAAGTGCAGTATTTAATTTGCCTGACTGCGTTTCATTAATTGCTAACAATTTCGACTGAACGGTGTCAATACTTTTCAGATTCTTTTGAAGAGTGGATTGAGTTTCACTACGGATTTTGTCTGAATCTTCAACAAAAGTATCCAATACTTCAGTCATTGGAAGTATTGGTGGTAATGCACGGTATACAGCAATAACACCATCAATCTTTTCAATCAAGCCTTTTGATTCAAGACTCTTTATGGACTTGTTCACCGCACTAAACGTTACGTCGAGGGTTTGTGAGATGGCACCCACAGTCATATTCCCTCCACGGATTATTGGTAGAAGTACCTCAGCTTCTGAGTTTGTTAGAGCGAGGGCTTCTTTCAGCTTTGGAATTGCTCTTATTGCAACAGGTTTACTCACTGTTCTCACCGCCGTTGGTTGATCATTTTCATTTAGAGGTCATCCTGTAGACTTCAGACCTGAGACTAAATTGAATGTTTCAACCAAATCAGAAACCATAACAGGAGTATTCATATCATCGGCAATAATCTCTATTCGAATTTCAATTGTCTTGTTAGTCGATTCAACTTGTGTGCACTCAAATGAGCCAGGCAGTTTGCTGTTCATTGTTTCGACACTTTCAAGCTCAACTTTTGAACTTACACTGAATGTTAAATCCCACCAGTTCGAAGTGACAACAGATGCCTCTACCTTAATCTTCCTTGAATTAGAAAGAACATCAACGAAGAGATTGAATACATCGTAGCTTGTCAAAGGCTGCGTACTAGGATTGATAATAACAATCCCACGTGCGAAGTCGAAATGGAAAAGAAGTCCATCTCCAGCTACAAGCATATGATTCTTACTACTTGCAGTTGAGTAGTTTTTCCATTCTTTTTGGAATTTTGAGTTGAAATGTCTGATTGAACTGACCTTAAGCGTTGATAACAAGTCTTTGATTAAAAGACGTTTATCAAGGATTCCACGACCTTTTCTATCTAGAATATATCGATTGAGTTGGTCAAGATACACGGAATAACAGAAACTCGGGAGATCCTGTGGCTCAACACCAAGTTCTATCAACATATTGAGAAAGTTACGATTATTGCATGCAGGACGGACCGTACAGCTTAGTCGATCTTCCTGACAACTAGTACATTTAGCTTCATGAAGCTGCATTAGCTCTTTAGCTAAAACACTATCTGCTGGGATATTTAGAAGATGAATTCGTTCTGCTAATTCTGTATTGTGCTTGCTTATATCCATCTTACATTCAACTCGTTATTCCTATTTTACACTGCTCGAGTGAAAGACTTGTACTTTCGTTTGTCGACCATACGAAATCCTTGTACAGGTTTCATTTAGCTCGTCTGTATCTGAACGAGATAAACATATGCTCTACGCATTGTTATTTGAAAGCCAATGAAGCCCCTGTGATACATACTATTTTTCAGATGCTATCCTTTTCAGCTTAGAAGTCCAGTCCCTTAGGTCTTTATTCAGCCGTGCAATGTCATTCTCGTTTAATGTTGCAGTGGGAGGATATGATTTCAATTCAGTTGCCCGTTTTCCAAATTGGAACAGAACAGGAGTATGACCTTTAATCATTGTAGTTAGCTCATCTCTTGCTTCTTCGAGTGCCTTGGCCATCTCCTTCGCCTCTGTTTGAGGTTTTACTTTGCTGAGTAATCGTTTCATTAACTCATCAACAGAGGATGCTGAAGCTTTTAGTACTGCATCTACTTCGGGTTCATTATCGTCAGTCCTGGAAGACAGATCTGAAACAATAGGAGATCCAGATTTTAAAATCTCAACCGCCTCTGCAATATCCTCAGCTGCTTTGTTGTACTTGCGTTCAATATCATCCAGCTGCCTTACGATAATTCCTACAATCTCTTTGGTCTCAATGAATGATGACGCGATATCATCAACCTTCTCCTCTAAAGCTGATAAACCTGCTACGTATTGTTGTAAATCGTCTATTTTCTTGCTAATGACTTCGGAAGCCTCAGAATCATTTGTTCCTTCAACCGATATGGATAATTCAGAAAGCGTATCGACGAGGCCATCAACTTTTTCGCTTACAGTTCCTATCTCATCAGATTTGCTTAAACTCTTCAAGACCTCGTCTATGTCTTTAATTGCAATAAGCAGGTCATCAATTTTCTTAAACAAGACCTCGGTTTCTTTTGATGCCTTGATATCTTCAACGTCGCCTTCGACTTTCTTTATTTGGTCACCAACTTCACCAATTTTGGAAGCTAAAGTTTCAATATCTTTTGTTGAACTTCGATCTTCTACAACCTTAGTACCAACTGATTCAACTGCTTTTGTTATATTATCTATTTTTGGAACATCCGCCACTATTTCCCTTATATTATCAACTTCCTTTCCAAGATCATCCAATTTCTTGGACATCTCATTGATTGTTGAGAGAGATTCTAGTGTCTTGTTTATACTCGCTATCTCTTTGGAGAGAGCATCTACTTTCTTTTCAACTCCAGCTATTGATTCATTATTATCTGGCGCCATGTTCTCCCCTGCATCGATGATGTGGAATCAGTAAAATAAATCCTTGTTTTTAGCCTTTCGGACATCTGACTTTAATCCATTTACTTCACAAATATACACAAAATCAAAAATCACATACGCTTAGCTCGAATTAATTCTATGTCAAGGTCCTCTAAGATAGGTAATAGATGCTCTCTTTGGCTTTGATTAGTACCTTTCCAATCAATTACAGCTCCTTTGATACGCTCAACACTTCGAATAGTCATCAGTTTAATTACTGAAGGGGATATCTCTGATAACGAATATTTTGGCGCGATATGACCAAATAGGATATTCTTGTCAAGCACAAGTTTGTTAAATTTGGATACATAATGCGTACCACCAAATCCAATATAGCACTCTGATTGAATTGGAGCAATTACGCAATCCATTGCTGCTGCAGCAACAGCTCTCGCACCTTCCTGATGTTTCCAATATTCTTCATTACTACCTAGTTCAATAAACAAGAGAGGTGTATTCATGGATGTTGGTCCGTGATGAGTTGCCTCCATGGTGACGTCAAACAATTCTAGGCCTCTTTGTTCTCGCTCGCGGTATAGAGATTTGAGTGCAGTGGAAATTAGAGAGGCAATAGAGATTGACAATGAGTGTGGACTACCTCCAAATAACGCCTCAGATCCCAGATTACCTGTACTATGTGTAAGTAATGCAGGTTGCCCAGATTCAGCTCGATGCCTTGAACAGAAGATGTACACTTCTGCATCGAAATAATTCTCCAAATGATTCGTGTCTACCATGTCGCGAGAGGAGGTTATCAGCAATGTCCCGTCTTTTCTAGTTAAGACTGGATGTCCATCAAACGAATCGTCAGTTTCTGAGAAGGCATAATCATCTATTAGTGCATCTCGGATTGTTAGACTTGCTGGATCTTTTTCGGAAGTCACAAGTAATCGCAAGTGCTCATTCCTCAAAGTTATTCTATTTTACACATTTCTAGGAGAGGTACAAGTCCCAATGTTTCCACCTCGATTTCAATCCTCTCTTCAAACGCTTCATGTATTTCTGTTGACACACGACTCTTGAAATCCTCAAACTTGGCAATCTCGCGGCGTATATCATCTCCAATTTTTAAGAGGTCATTTTTGTGATATTCGAGATTCTTGGAAGCTTCATCAAGAGCATCAGATAGTTCCTTGTTTTTGGTGTAAACATCCGAACCTGCGTATTTTGTTCTCTTTTCTTCAACAGCCTTTGCTTTTTCTTGAAATTTCTTGAGAGATCCATTGTGTATGGCTTGGATTTCTTCAATAGACCTTCTCGCAAGTCTGTCTTTTAATTTTAGTTTGCCGCTTTCAATAGCTGATTCAAGGCCATCAAGACCCTCAGTTAGTGCGGGATAACCATCTGGTTCATTTACAATCGCAGTGAATGGATCCTCGAAATAATCAATAAGAGCTTTCTGCCCATTTGGACTCATACGAACGCCTGTATCTGTCTGGTTGAATTTCTTGACTGTTTTTTTTAATGTGTTCAGCTTCATTCTTAGAAGACCTGCAATGTGTTCGGATTCGTCATCAAGATTAAGCAACTCTGCAACATTGGATGTTTCTGTAAACTCATCATGTGCCTTCTTTGCTGCATCATATTCAATCTGTGCTTGCCTTATCTTTTGTTTGACCTGTTTGATTTGATCATTATAGATTTCAGTGCCATATGTAATATCCTTCATCGTTGTGATTCGCCCATGGATTCTCTCAAGGTCTTTTACCCAGCTGTATTCGAAGAGTAGTTTACTTGTTTTCTTCATCTCGTTTATCAATTCGTTAACATACTTGTTCAGTTCACTGATTGTGCCCTTGTGTTTCTTATCCATCCTACGAATCCATCGAGCACCAGCACCGTAAATTTCTTGAACAAAATACTGCACATCTTCTTGCATCTGTTCAGTACTCTCATAGGTTACTTCTTGTTGTAATTCTAAGGTGGCTACAATACTATTGATTTTATCAGCAAATCTTGAAAGAGTGCCTTGTGACTCCTCATCCTCTTTTTCGCTTGCCTCTTTCAGATTTGCTGCTACAGCTTTAATATCAATTGCTGCCTGTTTCACAATCTTATAGCTCTTCTCAGCCAGTTTTCTGAAGTCTTTACTTTTGTCAGCAAGCTTCTTGAGGTACCATTTCTCAAGTTCAGTTATTGTCATAGTTCTCATCGCAGAGGCACACCTAAACGATTGCGTTTTTCTTAGCCTACTTTATAGACCTTACGAAAGACGACTTCTTGAACTAGAAGAAACGAATGAAGTTCAATAGACGAGTGTTTATATCGCATCGAATACCAGTTATGTGTGCATAGGAACAGTGGTGTATCATGTCTGAAATCTTGGACACCGGAAATCGATGTCCGAGACTTGATGCTGCCTACACCCTTGAGTGCACATCTTGAGGAACAGGTCGCAATGGTCTCTTCATCAAAAGGCTCAGCTTGATTGATCAAGAAGGCTATGATCGATTGTTGCTTAGGAATCCAGCCAATTACAAAGCAGGTTTCTGGGCAACCTTCATTCATGATGGACAACCTCATGTCATCTGTTCGAATGAACCTCCCGATAGGATGATGAGTGAGGAGTTTCCTGGAAAAGGAATAGCAAGGATTCGCTCCAGCTTTCAAGAAAATGGATATTCTCCATTCCTAGAATTGGAGGATACTATATGGAGTTGGAATAAGCCATTGCTTTTCTGGCGCCATGCTGTGAGAAATACCACTAATCAGGAAATCGATGACTTCCGCATGTATCTGCTGATGGACTTTGACATCAATGGTCCAGAGAGCTACAAGGATGACATGGGTCGGTACGATCCTGAAACAGGTCATATGACTGTCTGGGATGAGAATCGCCTCTATGTCAAGATGTCATCTCGACCACAACCTGATTCATGGGACATCTCAAGTCCAGTGAAGCTGAAAGTCGATGAAATTCATCGCGACTTAAAACGTACACTTGAGAAAGGGCCACAGGATATCGTGGTCGGACTGCAATGGAATCTTGGAAACATCCAATCTGGTGAGAGTGCCAAAGTGGATGTTGCAATAGCGGCAGCAGATGGTCTCGGAGAGGTGAGAGATCTCATGCATGTTGCATGGGATCAATTTGACATGAAGATGCAATGAAACGGAGGGAAAAAATGAATCCTCTGTTGAGCAAGGGGAAGCACCCCATCTTCTGTCACTCACCTCAAAAGAATCAGAAATGGACCCTGACGAGTCCATCTCAAAGATTACGATTCGACCTCACTCAAGTGCTTAACCACCATGACTGCCTCTTCTGTGAATTTTGCAGGTTCACCTCTATTGATTGCATTACCACCATAGAGAAATCCCAAATCCACTAGAGTTCGTAGATTCCATTTTACTGTGCTGTAAGGAACACTTGTTTTCCGAGAGACCAAATCAGCTAATGCAGTCAGTGTCAAATCTCTATATTGTAAATAGTGAACACTTGACTTCAGAACTGTCTTTTGAGTAGGACTTAACCTAGCCTCAGCTAATTTTAGAAATGCCGATTGTAGACTTTCAAAAGAAGGTCCATCGGGAGCTCGTTCACACATCGAACAGGCCATAGGCCTACTGGAGAACATACTCACCTTTTCTGGTGATTTGATACTCACCTGTTGGACTATTGACCCGACATCGATGGGCGTCTGATGCAGTTGTATCTACACCCATTTTGCTTTTTCACCTCTTTTACTTAAGGGTCAATTAGCAGAATCAGTTGTTTGTACTTAAGTTTTTGTTACAATGTTATTATCAGAGGAAATCCTCAGGAATCTCTAAACCAAGACTCTGCAATTTTGAGAAACCTTTGGAATATAGACTCATGTGATGTCGAATATCTTCTTCAGTTGTGGCTATTGCTTCTAAAGAAACTACAACTTCTTCTAAACCACCTGTTTGATAATCATCCAACATATTGCTCATTATATCACTCATTGCTAGGATTCTTTCTTGAAGCTGAGCATTTAGGTCAATCATAGACCGTACAGTTTCTTGGGTTTCGGGATTTGGCATAAAAGGAAGAAAGTCTTCAAGTGCTACACCAGCCTCACGGCATTTATCTACTCGACCGGGGATGATTTCAGAAATCATATTATTCATCCACCCAACACGTTCAGCACTAGTCAAACTCTGGAGACCTTCCATCGAGAAGTATCCTGTCCATGGCATAAATTCAGTACTCTCGTAGTTTATCCATTCATCGAATGCATTGAGTACACGACGCCATCCTTCTGCTGTTTCTGACACAACCATCCACCTTGCTGCTTTGTCAGCAACGGAGGATATAAAGTAACGTGCATTCATGTAAAATTGGCATGAACGAGAATATCCAAGAAACCCTGGTATCAATTCTAAAACAATCGAAGAATGATAATGCAATTTATTCTCCAAAAGGGCTGACGATACGGGTCTTTGAAGAGGTCGGTGTAAACCAAGAATCGGATGGTAGATGGATTCTTACTCGCGAACAGCGTATTGCAATTGCACTAAAAGCAATCTCATTGGGTGTTGAGCCAGAAATAGTCGTTATGAATATGAATTGGAAAGACTTCGAAGGTTTAATTGCTCAAGTTCTAACAGAAAATAACTATGATTGCACTGAGAGTTTTAGAAGAAGAGGAACTAAGCTAGAAGAAGGAATGGAAATAGATGTCATTGGGGTAAAGGGAGATTCGATTCTTGTAATAGATGCAAAGATGTGGGGATTAAGGAAATCAAAAGTTTCAGCATTGATAGAAGCGGTAAAGAAACAGATTATCCGAACTGAGCGATTAGCAGATCAACTTGAAAACTTGACAACGAGATTATCAAATCTGAAACCTCGTAGATATTCTCTGTATCCCATCATGGTTACGTGGCTAGTTGAAGATGTCAAATTCTACGAAGGCGTACCCGTGGTGCCGATATTCAAACTCAATGCCTTCCTTCAAGAATTACCACGTTTTCAAGATATGGTCATTTCGATTGAAGGAGTACTTGAATCCAAGATGCAACAGACCAAACTATAATGAGCCAATTTCGTAGGGAGAAACAACATTAGTTACTGTATCCATCTCAAGCACTCTCAAGAATTCTTCATGCGCCACACCTCTTTGGATTACCTCTTGGACTGCGGGGTATGTTTTGATGTTTTTTAGAGTTGCAGTTCCGATTGCAATCACTCGCTCTTCTGGAGATTCAGAACGATGACTTTCAACCTGAGCTGCATCTTCATTGAGTTCTTCAACAATTCGTTCTAGATACGATCCTTGGACAACATCTGGATGCAAAGATGCATATCCCGCTCCGCACGAATGACCATCCCCTTCGAAGTTTCCATGCACTACAACAATTATTCTTCGTTCAATAGTTTCGTCGGATAACCATATTTTGAAAAAATCATTCAACTGAACTGTTTCCTCAGAGTTCTCGTTGTAATGGGGAATGTGTGCTCCAAGCGTCTGAATAGCCATGGGCATACCCTTTGGAGTTGTAGGAGGAATCAGTCTGGAGTCAGAGCAGATTACAATCAATGTATCAGTGTCTAAGACATCCGGTCGTGACAATCGCTTTAGGATATAATTTTCAAGCTCATATGCTCTTCCAAATCGATGTGGAATTAATCTAACTCTTGCAGTGTCGTAGTCTACTCTAAGAGCAATGATAGGAATATCGTCAATGTCAGGATGTTTGGCAACACTCTCAACCGATTCGCGAATATTCTCTGGTCGCTCATCCATTTCAAATGTGATAATTACTCCTGTTCTATCAGGAAACTGATGGTTATACGCAGCAGGAGCAGCAAAAAGATGTGTTGATAATTCAGGAGATAGTAAAGGAAAGTCGGGTACTCTAGTAGCATGAAAAGCATCGCCTTGGCCAAATTGAAACAACTGGAGATCTTGTGCACTCCTGTTGATAGGAGAAATGACAAGGAATCTTGGTGTTTGACCTTTCTCCGCCTCATGCATTCGTTCAGCAGTATCAGGATTTTTCAGATTTCTTTCAGAAGCCTCAATAGATAGCTTCCTGATTTTATCCAGCATTACCTTTCCCTGTTTATACTTCACACTGAACCCAGTTATTTTTATTGCAAATCCTGATGTTACTTGGGAACCTACCTACACATGATACATTACAATAGAAGGCTGCGCTAGTAGCATAATGAAATCACCAAGTAAGAATATTCACCCAATGGAAGAGTTATAACGGATTTGTTTGTAACTATGGTTAAGGTGTGTACGTACATGGAGATACATCAATCAATCTGCTGTAGAGAGTTAAAAAAAGCGGATGTATTAGACATTAATGGAAAAAAAATCGGAAACATTGGAGACCTCACCTTCAAGTTTGATGGCGATCTTAAGCTATCGCAGTTCATTCTTGCAGGACCCGCATTCCAAGAGTTTCTTGAAGCTGTGAAGATTAGACCGAACAAGGACCCAGTATTCGATGCCAAACTCATCAAAAGACTGGGTGACAAGGTTCACCTCGATACAGGATCAAACAGTCTGAAGAATACCCTTGATAAAGGCGCAATTCCCGAAGATGAAATCAGGCTTTCAAAACTTGAAAAACTTCAGATTGTGGACAAAAAGGGAGAGGTTGTTGGAAAGGCAATTGACATTGACTTTGATGTTGATGGGTCTGCTTCGCTTATTGTTGGTGGTGGTTTCTTCGAGGAGAAGTTGGAAGCACTTGGTCTCAAATCTAATGTGGATATTATAGTACCTGGAAAAGTCATTGAATCTATTGGTGAAAAGGTCAAACTTAGCGTTTTAAAGAAAGACCTTGCACTGACCATGGAGAATGCCATAAAATCTTCAGAGGAAACCAAGACTCGTGAAGAGATGAAGGTACACAGAGAATTATCAAAAATCCGATTATATTCTCAAAGGCCATATTAGACAGTGGAGAGGGTGGTGTAACAGTCAACATCCTCCTCATTGTTGAATACATTTTGCAAGAGGAAAGTATATTTTTGCAAGAATGTACGTCCCCGATACCGAATTTCTCGGAGATACGGGGCGATTAGATGAAACTGAAGTTCATGTTCCTCGCATCGCTATTGCTACTATCAGTGATAGCCATGAGTACAGGGACCGTTAAGGCGCTTCCTTTTGATAATGAGTACACAGATAATAGCCTTACCAGTGGTGATTATGATTCTTATTATATTTCACTCACGACTGGTGATGTATTATCTGGATACTATGAAACTGATGATCCAACAATGGGATTAGATTTCTTCATTGCTGATGATACAAATTACAACCTCTGGGTTGCGTCGAGTGGTGGATCAGGGTATGAAGTTGCGACAAATATGCATACCAACTATTTCTCATTGACAATTCCATCTACTGATACTTGGTGGATAGTATTCATCAACAACGATGATGTAACCGTTTGGTTCGATGCAGCCGTAGATGTCAACGGTGAGAATTATCCGGTCTATTCCGATACCACCTACGATTTCACAGCATATGGTGAGGTCTTAGAAGTAGATGAATGGTATTATGTCTGGGATGATTTTGACGCAGGTACCGTAATATCAGGCCATTTCTCAACATACTTCACATCGGACGGAGTGGATTTCTTCATCTGTGACGAATCTAATTACAATACTTGGGATTCTGGTTCAATTCCTACAACCAGATATGGCTTGAAAACGAACTACCACCAAGCGAATATTGATAGTTTTACCATTCCAACTTCAGGTACTTGGTATCTTGTATTCTCCAACGTTGATAAGGTAGATACAGTAACATTGTCTGTTGGAGTCTTAGTTGACACTTCTGGAGCTACAACTGGAACTACCCCAACTACAGGCACAGGAACTACCGGCGCAGGCGAGCCTATGGACATTACGACAATAATCATCGCATTGGCGGCAATCATAGGCTTAGTCGTGTGCCTTGTTGTTTGTACTAAGATGAGAAAACCATCACCAGGACCAACACCAGGATATATCCCAACAGGCCCGCCGCCTTCATCATCAACAATGGATATTGTAGAAGGCGCCCTGAAATCATATCCAAGAATAAGCATGACAGAGCTTTCGGGAATAGTAGGACTACCTGTAGATGAAGTACGAAGGGCCACTCTAAAGCTTATAGCTACAGATGAAATTCATGGGACTTTCGACAAGGATACTGATGAATTCACATCAGTACAAGCATCTCAGGTAGGTCGGGAGTTACGAGAAACAGCTGATGGTAGAACTCTCGCACGATGTCCTAATTGTGGTGCTCCACTGAAAGGCAGCTTTGTTATTGGTGACAAAGTGAAATGCGATAGCTGTGGCATAGAATATACTGTTTAGGGTCTATAATGGAGGGTAAATACCCTCCCGCCCCTTCTTTTTCTAATTCAATGGTTTGAGATGATGTCACATTTCATCGAAGAGTTTATAGGGATTATTAACTATTGTTAATATAGAGATGACTATGACTACAGAATTACTAACATGCACTTCATGCGGCGTAATCTTTGAGGATAGTGATGAGAGAGAAGAACACATTTTCAAGACGCATATCAATTCAAGTAAGGGCTTAAAGAGAGCAATGATTTGGGCTAAGAAAATTCTCTAATTTCTAAGCTATTTCTCGAAGTAGGTTGCAACAAGATCAATAATTGGACCATAGGCAATTCCTGCGAAGAATCCCAGAATATCTGGACCCATGGCTCCTGAGATTGATACAAGATTGAATGTTGTGGCAAGGGAAATAAGGATTCCAAATATCAGCCCACGAATCACTGCATTTCCAATGTTCTTTGTTCTATCACTCTTCAGAATTATCCATTCGCCTGAGAAACCAATGAGTATGCCCATTATCAAACGGTTGTACCAGATTCCAAGAAGATAGACCATATTGGCATTATATCCTCCGTCGATTCGACCACCAACACCAATGATGCATAGGACGCCAAGAGCGGCACCGAGGATAGTTGCAATTCCTATCCTTCTGTAATTAATCACTATTATTCCTCCTGCTCATGTGATTCATCCATGAAGTCTAATGCAGCTGAGTTGATACAATATCTGAGCCCTGTTGGATTGGGACCATCTTCAAAGACGTGACCAAGATGTCCACCACATTTCTTGCAAGTGACCTCAATCCTTCGCATACCATGGCTTGTGTCCAATTTTGTTTCAACACTTTCCTCATCTAGTTTATCCCAAAATGCAGGCCATCCACTTCCAGATTCATACTTTGTTTCTGATGAAAAGAGTTCATTTCCACATCCTGCACAGACATAGACACCATTTCCTTTGTGATGGACAAACTTGCCTGTGAAAGGAGCCTCTGTACCACACTGTCTCAGAACTTTATACTGCTCGGAATCCAACTTTATTTTCCATTCTTCTTCTGATAGTTTCATGACATTTACACCTTCTAAAAATACGCACAAATGCTCTAAATATATTGGAAAGGTGCACTTTGAATGCACCTCTCACTATTTCCAGAAAGTAGCGTGCTCATATTGGTTTACGACGTTTTAGTATCACTACAGCGACAACGAGGATAACTACAATAGCACCTCCTAAACCTCCGATTAGAATGAGGTCAGGGAAAGGACTCCAGTCAGCAACTTGCGGATCATGACCAGTGAGAAACTCGTCTAAGTTTGATAGACCATCTTCATCCGAATCTAAAGCGGCATCATTTATTGTTGGGTCTAGGTCGTTGTTATACTCCCACCCATCAGGCATCAAATCGGAATCCGTATCATTGTTATAACGCTCAAGGCCATTAATTTCTTCAAATCCATCAGTAAGCAAGTCTGAATCAGAATCAACTGTGAAATCATTGAACCACTCCTCTTCGCTGTCTGGGATACCGTTCCCTTCAATGTCTGTATCTTGAATTATTGAAATTTCCAGAGTGACGGGACTACCTCCGGTATTCTCAATGGATAGTGTATGCAGTCCAAATTCAGATGGAGTGACATCCATTATCACAGTTGAATCAGCAGATGAGCTGCTTGACGTTTCAGTATCAAGTACATCACTTGAACTATCTGTCAATGTGAATTCAAGTCCACCGCTACTTGCCCATGTACCTTCTATCTGAAGGCTCGAGAGCATCGATACTTCTAGTAAGAGGTCCTTTGTGTTTCCAGTTTCTATAGTTAGATTATAACTGGATTTGGTCATTTGGCCTAGAGTTCTGCTTAGAGAATAGGCGATACTTGCCCCAATGCTAGCTGTAGTTGATGTAGCAAGAGAATAGTTGAACAGGGGATTATCCCATGTATCAGAACTATCGTGACTTGAAGTATCAAAATCAAATCCACTCTCTCCTATTCCGACACCTGACTTGTAACCAGCACGAGAAAATGATGCGAGGTCTGTTCTTCCCAATGTACTTCCTGCATGCACAAGTCTAATGATAGGTGTGTCGTAGTTATTGTTCATTACCCGAGTCAACTCTGCCCAGTATTGAGCATCCTGGAAGACTGACCCTGTAGGAGTTCGATATATCATCAGAACTCGTTCGTCTGGTGGATAGGTAGGATTCTGAACAAGTAATGAATCAATGTTGAAATATACCAATATATCCATTTCATCTTCAGCGAATAGCGGAGCAGAGGACGCGCTTCCCCACATTCCAGGTTCTTCATAATTCCAGAAGCAGAAATAGATATCGAGAGGCCAATCATACTGTGAAAGGATACGTGCAAGTTCGAGGGTCGTAGCACACCCTATTCCATCATCATTGGCACCTGGTGCGAATGAAACAGAATCGTAGTGACCTCCAATCATCACTGTTGGTCCTGAATCTCCAAGTGTGCCAGGTAACTTTCCGAGTATATTATTCGCAGGTCTTACTTCATCGCCCACGGTCACTTCGCCGTGGTATGTGACCTCAATCTTGCCATTAGATATGTTATCTAATTCAGACGTAAGCCATGAACGTGCGAGTTGAGTGTTTGATAAATCTGCAACCCTTGATCCATTTTCAGTGAGCTTCTTGACAAAATATAGAATCGAAGATTCAGAAATCGAGTTATACACTTCCTCTGCAAGATCAGTCGCAACAATTGTTGATGAATGTGTGAATTTGTCTTGTTCGTGAACCTGCTCAAATGGCAGGAATGTTGGATGCGGAAGCAGAAAAAGACTCAACATCATTGATAGTAGTACTATCTTGTTTACGTGCATTCCCTACAACTCCTCCTATTGAGTAAGTATACATTGTTAACAATAAAAAACGTTTCAATGTATAACTTAATTGTATAAAATTATATAATATTTGTATCTTATGATTAACATTGTTCATTATGAATATTACATTTTATAACTAAGCTATTCTAACTGAGTTGCATTATCATCGTGTGGCTTCTGTAGGCATACAATTCTATGATGATTTATGCTTATCAGGAAGTAATGCATCTAAAAGTGGGAGAGGAGATGAAAAACTGGAACCCTGTTTCATTGAGTGCCCTCAGATTATTCCTCGTCCTTCTACTTCCTCTAAATGCTGAGGCCCATTATACATCAGGAGAGATGGGTTACTCTTCATACAATTGTGTATTATCCAGATTCATTCTTTCACAAAATTACTATTATGGCCCTGAATATATTATTGAAACAACAATGTTACCATTCTTACTGCTTGGTCTTGTAGTATTGGTTTCTGCCCCATTGATGGCCTTCGAATTTGAATTGAGTGGAATGCCCCTAGAGAAGTCCATTCAGTCATTTGCATTTGGAACAATATTTCTTTCAACGTTTTTTTCAATCTATCTGAGCAATTTTTTGAGTGATTTCACTCCATATTATTGGATGATGCCTGATGTGATCTTAGCATTCACTTGGTCTTGTGTGCTGTTTTTTGTAATTCCTATAATCGTGAGAGAGAGTAAACAACTTGAATATCATCTGAAGAAAAGAGCGTTCGTACCTCCACCAAAAAGAAGGAGACCTAGTAATTACACAATCCTTGGATATATTCTTGGCATCATAGTTTCCTTCATACCATATTCATTCTTTGTTTTCGACTCGACTCGAGGATATAATATAGCCATAGTTTCAAATTCGTTCGTGGTCAATCAGATAGCAAGGGGTAGTCCAATTTTTGAAAACAACATCATGTATTATACGCAGAATTATGCTTCAAATCTCTCGAGTTCATCACTCTTCATTGCTCACATTTGTTTCTGCATTTATATTCTGAGGTATTTCAAGGGCAAAGCGACGAGAAAAACAGTATATGCGATTGGACTATTCGTTGCATTCTTCCCTTCGATATACAATGCTATTGGATTTCTCTTTTTTATGGGTGCTGTAAATATTCCATTGCCGTTTCTCCTTTTTACTGGATTCATTCTGATGAAAGTAATTCCTCTTGCAAAACAAGAAGACTCTGTTTGGGATGATAGACCTCAACAGAAATGGTTTGAGGATTCAAGAGTTATGGAAGAAGAAGGATTGGCTATTGTAAAAGTTCCTCTAAGGTATTTGCTATTATCCAAACTACGAGGACTAAGTCCAAAAGTAAAATCTTCTCAAATCAAACTAGAAGCTGAAAAGATTGATGACGAAGAAGTTTGGTCAGATTAGATTATTTGAATCCTCTTCGACGCCCTTTTATGCACACTAGGATACGACTCGTTCATGCTCCTCGGTATCTCTTACCACGAGAATGTGAACAACTGGGCTACTGCAAGTCTTATCGAAGCAATGAAGAAGAAGGGACATGATGTACATCCACTTCGACTTCCTGATGTCGCATCTGAGATACCTTACAAGTTTACTCATCTCGACGATGATATTACACACATGGCAGGAATGATTGTTCGCACCATTGGCTTTGGAACTGGTGACCAAATCACGTTTCGAATCAGCCTTCTTGAACATCTGGAAGATGCAGGAATCTACGTAATGAACCCAGCCTATTCTTTCAGAAGAGCAAAGGACAAGTATGCAACTCTCACTGCTCTACATAAACATGGAATCTATGTGCCTAGGACATTTGTTGGAGAGAATCTTGAAGCCGCTATTGAATTCGTTCAGGAAGTAGGAGATGTCATCATCAAACCACTGATTGGAGCAAGAGGAATGGGTGCAATTCGAGCTGAGCATCCTGAACTCACTTACCGTGCAATGAAATTCATTCATCAGCTTGGTCAAGTTTTGTATGTTCAGGAGATGATTGAGAAACCTGATCGAGATATCAGAGTGTTTGTCATTGGAAACCAAGTTGTTGGTTCAATGTACAGATATCTTCCAGAAGGAGTTGAAGGCGAGTGGAGAACAAATGTTCATGGCGGTGGAAGAGCTGAGCTTGCAGAGATTGACGAGGAATACAAAGAATGTGCCATCAAGACTGCTGAAATTCTGAAGTTGGATTACACAGGGGTTGACATAATAGAATCGAAGAACGGTCCTTGTGTTATCGAGGCAAATGCATCACCATCTTGGAGCGCTCTTTCTAGAGTCACAAATTTGGATATTGCAGATATGATTGTGGACAAATTGGTAGAAAAGGCATCCGAGTGAGTATTACCTGAATAATGGTTGGCATCAAATAGTATTGCACACAGACAACAGTTGATATGCAAAACGAAAATCCGCAATACCGAACTCAGATGAACTCTGCAAGTGACCAGTCAATACCATATACGTCAAGATCATCATGTGGTAGGACTGGATGTATCGCGATTTACAGAACAGACAACTGTCATCTGTGCGATGCCGCAGGGGACTTTCTTAGAACTATGTTGAAAGAAGAGGGGTTATCTGAGAAAATAGTCAGAGTGATTGAACAGGATGTTCAGATTGGAGAAGTCAATTTTGACGATATCCTGACTAGGCCTGCAATTAGAGTATGTGACACGGTAGTTACCGGTTTGCCTGACGATGAAAAGATGCGGAATACTTTACGGTATGCTGCATCATTGAAGTGTTTTAGTAAAGAAACAGAACAATAGGCTATTAGTTCTGAGTGCTGGCTCTTCCTTCTAAAATAGCAACAACTTCATCCTTAGTCAAAATTTTGAACATCTTATCAGTTGTGTCAATCATTCCAATCTCAAGAGTTTCTGCGCGCTCTTTCGGATCGGATGAAATATCTCCACTTACTTTTTCAATACCGTCCAATGCTAGATTCAGAGCACCATCCAAATCAAGATTTGGAGAGAATTTCTCTGTGAAGAAGTCACGAACACTATCAGAGTCTTTACCTATTGCGGTAGCTTTCCAACCCCAGAAGGAACCAGAGGGATCAGTTGTATATAATTGTGGACCATGGTCGTCTACACCAGCAACAAGGAGCGATACTCCAAAAGGTCTTACTCCACCATACTGGGTATGCATCTGTTTTGTATCACAGACATCTACCACAAGTGATTGGACTGAAATCGGTTCATCGTAGCTTAAACGGTTTATTTGTGCTCTCACACGAGCTTGGTCAATTAATTTTCTTGCATCTGCATGAAGACCAGCAATTGCGGTCCCCACATGATCATCAATGAGTAGTATCTTCTTAAGTGTGGATAGGTCAACCAATTTGCTTGGAGACCTCTTTTCACCGACTAAAACGACACCATTCTTGGCTTTAACCCCAACTGCAAGAGGCCCTTGGCGAACTGCTTCACTTGCATATTCAACTTGGTATAGCCGTCCCTCGGGACTGAAAACTGTAATAGCTCTATCATAACCCATGCTCTGTGGAGGAAACATGATTCTAGTACTCCAAATAATTAAACCTGTTTGCCAATCAGGTAAGAAGATTTCTCTCGGAAGGCGTTAAAAAGTTATTTCTATCTCTATGAATGAAAACGTTCAGTATGGGTTTGGAAAGTTATCTCCAATCTAAACGAATTTCGATACCATCATAGTCTTTGATGAGAAGTTTGTCCATTTCTTCCAAAGGAGGACTGGAAAATGCCTTTGATTCTGATTCTCTAACTCCGGAAGAAACTACATAGTTTTGAATCACATATTCTCCATTGAAGCTGATTGATTTGAGAAATGAAAGTATCTCCTCAATATCACCTGAGTCAATAAGACCTCCTACAAAGGTTGTTCTAGGCCAAAATTCAGTTTCGCTATTCATAATCAAGTCGATGCTTTTTTGGACTCTTGGCCAGGGGTCTTCTTTTGTTCTGCATACTTCACGATATCTCTGCGGTGCAGATTTAATATCAAACCATACAGAGTCAAGGTATTGTATGGATTCTTTGAGGATACTTGGATTTGATCCTTGAGTGTTCAGATTGATATGACCACCAATCTCTTCCTTTAATGCTCTGAGGAGCTCAGGCAAATCTCTTTGCAATGTAGGTTCACCACCAGTGATACAGAAACCGTCAGATAGAAAATCCTGCACTTGTGATACAATGTCAGAGATTGGAGTTTCAAGCCCTGAGGAGAGTGGAATTAAAGAAGCATTTTGGCAATATGGACAGTCAAAATTACATCCTCCTGTAAATATGACCGTAACTGGTATTCTAGGGACATCAACTAAGCTCACATCAATAATCGATGCTAAACGCATATAGTATAGAACCTCACATGTACCGGTCTACTTGAGTAAATAAATGTCCAACCTATTACTGTATGGGGTTGTCATCTCTCCTTGTCACAGAAGGACACCATTTGTTCTATCACTTCTTCTCTATATTTACTAATGTTGATTGATCTCGTTTCGATTGTAACGTCTTGCAGGAAACTATTCTTGCGATCGTACGCCAGACTTACTTTAACCTCATCATCTCCATGCATAACAGGAAGGTGGTACAGTACTCTGACGGACTCTCTATCATCTGTAAGTTCTTCATCCACAGAAATTGTTTCAATTGATTCAAGGTAAGATTCTAATGCGGAAATGTCGCACTTGGAGTTAATCGATACTCTCATCAAATGGTCTTTTTCTACTTTGGATTCTAGCCAGTCCATACCTCTCTTCAAAACAAAAACAATTCCCAACCATAGACCAATAGCTAAGGCAAAGAACAGGAGAGGGTTATCTGTCGGGAATAACGCGAATTCAGTCACATATTCTCCTGTTAGTGTAACAACAATATCAAAGGCAATTGTACCGGATAGGATTAACTCAATCACATCGAGAACATTTCCAGTTCGTTCACTCGCTCTAATGACATCACTTGTACTACGAGTGTTATCACGAAGCGCACCGTATATTCGACGCATCTGCTGCTCTATTTGAGTTGAAAGCAACGTTTGAAGACCTTCCACCTCACTACTCAGGCTTTCAACTCCAATATGGATATCATCAATTCTCTCAACAAGTCGATGGAATTGCTCATTCAGACCTATCAGATTACACAATTCTTCATCAACACAGGAGCTAACTTCTTCCCACCTTTTTTTGAGCAGTTTGAATCCTCGGGAGAGATAGCCTCCAACAGATTTGATGATAGTATAGTTAGCTGACGCTTCAGTCAGGATGTTTTGTGCTTCTGTAATGACTCCATAATCCCCTTCCGAGGTTTTATCTAGAAGTCTACGGACACCTCCTAATTCATCCCAGAGAAGAGACATTCTTTGAAATAATGCATCAACGAAAATTTCCGAACTACGTACGAGAGAATAGAATGATACTGCAGTTTCATAGTCTTTCCAATTCGGGGAAGCGACAATTATTCCTGTATCGCCAATCAGAAGTATAGTACCATCATTTGGATTTCGATGGACAACCTCAAGATTATCTAATAATTGCTCAATCTCATTTTGATGTTCTTCATCGTCCATGTAATCATTTGCATTTTCGAAATATGGATCAATTGAATCTGCAAGAACACCAATGAATTTGTATCTGCTACTAGATGTCCCTTTGAACACGCAATCAAGTAGACGTCTTTGGTGATGAGACAATAAAGTATCTAGAATTAATGATGTATCAGTTGACAGATCGATTATAATTCGCGCAAGCTTATCAAGTGAAATGATTTGATTCTGAGTGCCTTCAGCATCCACAATCTCTGTGCCATAGAATACGTTTCCTTCGTGATTGAGATAGATACCCACAAGTTCCTGCTGTGCTACATCGACATCAGTAGGATCTTGTATACTTGCTTCGCACAATATAAATTCGGACTGAACATATTCCTTCACTTTTATTGCATTCATTTCAGGTTCCGAAGAGAATAACGTCCGTTCCGGGTACTCGTCCATCAACATTGTGACAAACTCACCTTCGAAATCGCGAGATGCCATTAATTTCTGAGCAATCGACTCTAGCATATTTCTATCACATGGGATATATTCTCCAAGAATTATCCGTGGTTTAACTAGGGAGATTGTTTCAGAGAGAGCGTCGCGTATCTGGCTCATTTTGACTTTCCTCCATTTCCACCACCAGACCGAAGGTAATCAGGAATATACACTCTAGAAGTGTAAGCTATATCCTCTATTTGGTCAATAAGTATCCGTTCTCTTTTGTTGCATTCAGTACACTCAAAGTAGAACTTACGATTCTCCATGACAATATGTTTGATTCCTTCGCACTCGCACCTGATTAATCTTTGAACATCTTCTAGTAGAGCAGGATTAACTCCGCTAGCTACTTTCTCTCCTTTCTTGGTCAAACGATAGGCAGTCAGGTATCCATATTGAGAAGTACTTAATCTGAGCATTGAAATATTTCTCAGGTCCAATAAATCTTCAAGATCATCCTTTCCCTCTCTACTCACATTCAGCCATTGACGAGTTCCGTCCAACATCGAAACACTCCAAGGAGCATAATCATAGTCTTGAAAGATACCATCAATAATTCCCTGGTAAATGACTGCCATCAATGGCAACTCTTTGACCCAGTCAAGGGCGGAGGTATGTTCAGAACCTGTGTATTCTTTGATTACCAATAGTAAACGAAGCATATCATCAGTCACTTCAATGCTCATGTAGCGATTTCACTCCTCCAGCGATGCATTGAAGCACTGACAATCTCCAACCTAAATAAATTCATCCTGAAGAGTTAATCTCCTATTATTGGCATTCTTGATGATGAGGAATCTATTTTGACTACACAGTTAACTAAATTATGATGAAATCGCATAAATTAATAAATTGAATTGCGATTTTCGCATGATTTTTGAATATATTCGGAGAGATTTACTATTTAACTTATATATTAATAGTAAATATTCGTAGACTGGGGACCGTTATGGCTGAGTTAGTCGTATCAAATGAAGAGATTCTACGAAGTACATTGTTTCACATACAACTGAAGCAATGCCAATACATAGATAATTTTCCTGAGAAGATTACGGAGATCTTCCAAGACAATTATGATGGCAAGAAGTTCAAACCTTATGATGACATGAAGCGGCGATTGTATCGAATAAAAACTAACTTCTTTGACATCAATGGAGATAAAGTTCAGAAACGTGATTTCTACATTGGCTTATACAACAGAATTAAACGTAAGGTATCTATCTCACGTTGAAACGTTGTCTTGCCAAAAAAGAAACCAAAGGGCTCAGAGTTTTGTTTCCTTTAATGAAAGGATAAACTTAGCACCTTGGCTATACTTCCCCTTCACTCGATCTTCGACTTCAAGTCTACCACCATACTTTCGAGCCATCTGATTAACGAGTGTGAGACCTACGCCCCCATGTCGTTTGCTCTTATCGAATAATGATTTCTTTCTAGCTCCAGAGATACCAGGTCCATTGTCAGATATCTCGAGTAGAACAAAGCCATTATTTCGTTTCTTGGTAATCCATACTTTCTTATCGTCTGCAGGGTTATGTCTAGCAGCATTCTCAAGAAGGTTCCAGACCAGTTCACCAAGAAGTGCATCAGCCCAAACAATTGATGTATCATCAAGGCCTTTCATTACAGTTGCTGTTCCATACACTCGTTCAAGGACTGCAACCTTTTCTTTCACAACCGTTGAGAGGTCCATTCGAGTCTTTGGAAGATGGCGTAACTGCCCAGCTCGTTTTACTTTGGTGATCAGCCGATTGCATCGCTCAACTGCATCTTGAATATCCGTCTGGGCATCCTCAAGGTATGATTTAGGTAAATCAGAATCAAGCA
This sequence comes from Candidatus Thorarchaeota archaeon, assembly GCA_016841005.1. The sequence goes on from JAEORG010000007.1 coordinate 39,373, forward strand.
AACCAGCAGAGGTCATTATTACTTGGAGCTGATTTGCAATGTCATGAGTGAGAAGATCCAAATAAAATTGGACAGATTCTTCAGCTTCTTTCTGAGCAGTAATTTCAGTAATTACAGCAAAGGTGCCTACAAAGTTGTTATTGGAATCAGTTATGGGTGCTGCAGATATAATCGTTGGAACAATCCTACCAGATTTTGTCCGCCACTCCATTTCATAGCGACCAGTTTGGCCTGTTTTCCTTTCCTCTAACTTCATTTCCACAAAATCTTGATCTTTATCCTTTGTGAAATCAACCCAGCAACGTCCAATTAGATCTGCAGGTTTATACTCAAGCATTTTACAAAATGCTTCGTTTGCATAACTCAGGGTACATTCGTCATCATCAATCGCTAAACCATCATTCATTGTTTCGAGTAGCATTGTTGCTGCATTGACATGGATTTCTCCTAGTGTAAACTCACCTTTTTTTTCTACTGTCCTTTTCTTGGGCTTTGCGTCCTTAGTCATCAAACTAGCCCCGTGCAGATATTCCTAACAGGTCAATGCTCTTATCCATGTCATAAATGACGTTGTATTATAGACTTAGAGAAATCTAAATACCTTTTCACTTGTCTTCAATGCCTTCTAAATACTTTATTGGGTCCTTCTGTTTTCCGTACCCCATAAAATTATCCAACTTGAGAATGACCCAATCCATCCAAGAAAAATTCATTGTAAGCCATAGAATGAGCCTATGTAAGATAGTATTCTTCTTGTTGTATGGACAGGACCGAATACAATTGGAACATTCAGATCCATTCTCAACCCAGAAGTTGTAACACGTTTCTGGATTTATGTACCACTTCTTCACTCCATGTGCATTTGAACGTGTTTCTCCTCTCCAAGTCATTTCATTCCCAAAAGGTATTGATTGAGATGGACAATTAGTTGCACATTTCTCACATGTTTTGCAAAACTCGATGACGGATTCGCAGAATTTCATATCTGGACTATCAGTAAGAAGAGGCATATCAGTAAGGACCTTTGCGATTCTTACTCGAGGTCCGTATTCTTTTGTTATGAGCAGTCCATTGCGACCATACATGCCGAGACCAGCATCAACAGCCTGTGGGACACTTAAGGATAGGTCATTGCCGCAGGGTATAGCTTTGTAACCAAGCTTCCTAATGAGTGCAGAGAGTTCAAGCTCGATAAACGCCATTCGAGAATATCCTAGTGCAGTGTTAGCAGCACTCGTAAATGCGGGAGATGTTCCTATCCCTTCATAATCCATCTCAACTGCCATAACAATTACTCTATTGAAAGTATTAGGAATATTGTAGGCTTCCCTTTGCCGATTGGATGTGTATAGCCAACGTCTATCAGTTTCTGCTATTCCAACAAGACTTGCTCCATAGAATACTGCAGCTCTTTTGATATCACGTGTTAATGTTGGAGATTTGAACTGCATACTTCTTGTATCCATATCATGCAATGTGAAATCGGTTTTCTTCGGATTAATACTACCACGGGAATCGTATAATGTCCACCCAGCAGCAGCCATTTCATGCTCAAATCTCCCGTAACCGCGTATCTTTCTTGATATCATGGCATCTGCGCCGTACCATTCATCTTGTTGATAGTTCTTGAATCCTGGATCATTATGAACTCGCGCAAAAATCATATCTGCTTCAGAGAATGTCCCCCACTCTTCGGATACTTCATATGGTCTATAGGCATCCTTGAACTTACTCTTTCGAGGATGCTGGTTTTTATCGATAGTATCTGACACTTGAAAATCAACTGGTGCGATGGCATTAGTAGGACATTCTCTTACGCAGCTCATGCACTCTGTACATTCATTGACATCAATAATCGGAATATTCTCTCCTTCAGCATATGTCAATGGCGAGGATTCTCCATGAATATCCATACATGCTTTGTAACATTCTATATCGCATTTACTTGGATTGCAAAGAGAGGTATCTATCTGCATGGTTTCACCAAACTTTCATGACATTCCTACGAAGGTAAATTAATCAGTTCCTATATTGAACACTTTCACATCTAGGATATTCAGATAGTACCACGAGATAATTCCTCTTTTACAAAGTTCTCTCTTCCTGCATCATCCATCGAAATAACAAAATCGTAAATCTTCTTCACCATTTCAGCAAGACCTCTTACTTCTTGTTGATATGCTTCAATTAAGTCGGCACCTTTACGACTTCTGGAGATTGCTGAAGCCGCTGATTCACCGGATTCAATTCCCAAACGGATACCTTCACCTGAGAGTGGATTACAGAATCCTGCTGCGTCACCAACAAGAATAGTATTTCCAACCCCCGGAATATAGTAGCCAAAAGGTATTCCCCAAACCTCTTTCAATATTAATTTATCATCACTAAATTTGAAGTCTCTCTTTAACCATTCACGGAACATACCAAGGGCTTCTATCACATTCGGAGTTTGCTTTTGAGGAACCCCAAGTCCAATCAGAAGATTGTCACCCTTTGGGATAACATATGAGTAAGAGATTGATATCTCACCCCTGAAGAATCCGTAGAAACAATCCTCAAAATCACTTGTTTTCCTCCCACTCCAAAGTTCTTGACCAACAACCATAGCAGGTGCACTACTCTCTGGTTTAATTTGGGTTCGGACCTTAGATCTAACACCATCAGCACCAACCACAAAATCAGAAGAGAAACCAAGTACCTCATCTCCTCTTTTTGCTGTAATTCTAAGTGTGGTATCATGTGATAGGTCAGTGAACTTTGTTTCAGTAATGACGTCTACGCCTGAATTAATTGCAATTTTCAAAAGCCATTCATCAAAACGTTCACGAACTATATTATGGATCTTATAATTTGAAACCCTTCCAGAATTAATCTTCCCACTAGGGGGTACGTAATATAATCCAAGTTCTTTGGGGGAGTTAAAAATGTAAGAGGGCATCTCATCATCTAAAACATCTTCTATAACATCTGAGGTTATCCAAGGGAGCACTCCGCCACAGGGCTTACGTCGCCCTGGCGCTTCTTTCTCCAACAGAAGAACATCCATTCCAAGATTTGCACAATTGACTGCTGTACTACACCCAGAAGGACCACCACCAATGACAACGACATCATACTTTTGCATCTGCAGCCACCTTGCCCTCAAGACGACCCTTTTCTTTTAATGCTGTTAATAGTCGTACCAGAAGGTCCAATTTCAAGACCGTCTGTCCCTCGAAGGTCCCAACATATGCCTCGTGCTCTTCCCCCAAATCATAGCATGTCGAATCATCTACATCAACCAAGAGACCAGGGACTTCGGTGTTCAAGAAATCACGATGGTGTTTACTGTAAAACGCTTCGCAACAAGATCCAACATATCCTCGAGCTCCTTTTTCTTTGAACTCTTGAATGGTTTCAATAAGATCCTCGAAATTCTGAATTGTTCGAACAGGAATACCGAGTTCATGTGCGAGTGTATAGATTGTGCCAATTGTACACTGGCCACATTCGATACAACCCTCTGTATATCTGTAGTCACAACCAATTAGTTTGGCACAGTATGGTAATAAAATATAATCAAAATCCTGAGAAAGGACTTCATCAGGCAAGAAATTGACTGTCATTAGATGGTTCGCATCCTCAAGTGAGATTCCAATATCACTGAAAGCGACTTTTTTCGTTGCCTCAAGCATTAATCGGACGATCTCATCTGGTTCAATTCCAAATATCTTTGCGCCAGTTTCGTCAAAGAACTCCAACACATTCCTTCGGATTGTATCTTCATCTGCAGCTATATTCTTCAATTTCGCTTCCAAGTCCATAACGGCCCTTTGAGGAAATATTTGAAAGTCTCCAGTGATGTAGCTACTAGTGATGAAATTACCAGCGACATTCAGAGCTATTGATACTCTAATTAATCCTCCAGGTGTTTTCCGAACTGCGGTCACCTGTCCCGCATGGCCTTTGGGTGGTTTTACCATATCTATCCAGTCATCAGACTGAAACTCTGGTAGAACTTCTGCAAATATTTCCTGCTCTTCAGGTATAAGTTCCCCCCCTTCAAATTCAATCTGCAAAACTTCTTCAAATCCTTCTGCAATTGCAGCTTTAATCTCATCAAGAGGAGGAACATATCCTAACTCCCACTTCAAACAAGTTACACGTTCTTTGACACTATCAATCTCTTTGTCTGCAAGCTTCTCAATTGGAATCCTTAATGTACGTAACATAAGATCTACATCAAAATCTATGAGCAATGTGCCTTGGTATAGGAAAGCTCCTCCGCGCTCTGTGCCCCCAGTACCGGAAATTTTACGACCATTTATTTCTATGTCATTCTTGGGTCTGAACTCTGCATCTACACCCAATTTCTTCAGACCAGCAACAGTTCCTGCACAACTCAGACGAGCCAGTTTGTCCAAATCATATCTTAACTCACTGATACCAGGAGATTTTTTGTCTGCAATTATTTCCCAACCAAGACAGGTGGGCGTGAAGAGGATTGCTCCTCCACCAGTTATTCTTCTATTGAAATCTACACCATTTCTTTTGCAATATTCCACACGCACTTCTTGAGCGATTGATTGATGAAATCCAACCAGAACTGTTGAAGGGTTGAATTGAAGAAACCTCAGTGTGTTTGGAGAGACCCCATTTGAGCGACATTCAAGGAGTGCATCATCAAATGCCATGTTTTCTGCGCCAGTTAAAACACCTGTATCAAGCAACCTCCACTTGTCCATGAAATTACGCTCCATCCTCTTTAATCGAAAGAACATCATCCATTAAAGAACAACATTTGTCAGACATCTTCATTCGCAATCCGAGACCTTGAGCATATTCGTATCCATCCTCAGTTGGATATGCAATTCCATTTATCCCAGCCTTGATTGCAAGTTTATCAGTTTCACGTCTATGTTCGCCATGAGGTCTCGCGCACCCTAGAATCACTGGCTTATCAGGTAAAGCTAAGCGAGCAGCTAACAAGACTCTTGCAATGTCCATTGGACTAGATGGGGTGACATTCTCCATTGGAGTCCTTTCTAGAGGTTTGAATGCAACAACAATTACAGATGCTGGGTCATGATTTGCAATAATCCGAATCGCATTTGGCTCACCAGTTATCTTGCCATAATACAAACCCACAACAATGTGTGGCATTATTGGAACACCGTTGTTCTCCAAATATGTCATTGAATCATCAAACGCTTGTGGTGTGACATTGAGATGGTAGACTTCTCGACAGGTTTCGATATCTCCAATGATGTCGAGCATCGCACCATCAACACCTGCATCCCCAAGTGCTTCAGCTACTTCTGGGTGCACAATCCCAGTATGGACCACAATGTCTAAACCTAAATCATCTTTGATTCGTTTAAGTGTTGGAATGAATTTTAGGATAGGTGTATTGCCTAGACTTGTCGAACCACCACTTACAAGGAGACCCTTTCCGTTTCGTTCTTTTACCTTAACACTGGTCTTCCAGAGGTCTTCAGGGGTTAGTGTGGGAATCATTGTTTCCAGAAGTTGCCCATTGCAATGTTCACACTTCAATGCACAACCAGTGCCAGAAACCGAAACACTTGGAAAACGATATGGGTCAGTGGCGGTGTAGAAATCTGTAGAGTAGTGGACCATGCCTGGAGCATGAAATCCTAGGGTATTTGAGAATCGTTTGCGTGAGATTTCGAATGCCCGTTTGAATAGAGGCTCAAGCTCATCCTCTGATCCGTTGAAACAAAGGTCTAGGATAGAATCTAGTGAATCACTCAAATTCGGTCTCGTCCTCGTCATAAGTAAATGAATAATCAAACAATTGCTCTCGGATTAATTCAACATCTTCCGAATTTGGTGGAATAGGATAATTCCTCCAATGGCCCATTGCAGCTTGATGTGGTGTACAGTTACCAAAGGGACGGTTACATGCATTGTCCATTGTTTCACCTGAGCAACCAGAAGTCATGAATGCTTCGCCTTTAGTTAGAATATCTTCAAAGTCCTCCTCGCTCAATCCGAATGATGTTAACTGCCCATCTGGATTGAATATCATATCATCGAATCTTCCACGATTGTAGTTGATGATGTAACGGCCCATCTGCACTCGCCTGTATGCCCCTAGAGGTGGTTGAGGAACATCTTCCATAGCAGAACCTTCTTCTGGGAAGAAAGAGAATAGATGAGTATTTGCTCCCATGTCATGAGCCTTTTGAATCGTCTGAAGCATCTCGTACTCAGTTTCACCAACACCGACTATTAGATGTATACCAACATTGAATGAACCAAAGACATCTACTGCTTCCTCAATAGTCTGCCAATACTTGTTCCATTTGTGAGGCCCAGAAACACCCTTGCCTCGTAACTTCTCAAAGATACCCTCAGTCGCAGCATCTACAGCTATTCCTACTTTGTCAGCCCCTGCTTCTTTCACACGTATAAGCCAATCTTTGTTTACAATTGTTGGTGTCAATAGAACAGAGATTCTTGGTATGACCTCTTTGATTTCAGAAACCACAGAAATACAATCTTCTCTGGCTCGTCCCAAGGTGATCATAGATATACACACACGTTCAACATGAGGACACACACCACTTCTGATTGCTTCCTTCACTTCTTCAACGGAGAAAACAGGCCAGTCAACTCTTATGAATGAATTCTCGGTCCACTCAGTTTCTGTTTCTCGTGATCCAGAAAGACCACAATACGCACATTTTGCGTGACAGCCTTCATCATAGGTAAGTAGTAAATTGATACAGTGTAATTTTGCATCGCGATAAAATCTACCAGGTATTTTTCCCATGGTCATCGCTGCTGCAAGACTAGTTCGTACATGGGTTGGAGACTCATCTTCTGCCTGAGCTTCATCACTGTTGGTCGATTTTGGAGTCGTCATGAAGTATCACCTGTATGCTGAGATGCATGACCTCCCCTCCCTTCTCGCTTATTACAGTTGTGTAATAACATTGTGAACTTACTCACAGAAATTAGGTTTCGGCTTTTAACCCATGAATTGGAAACACCGTTTTTTCCAATGCTTCGACATTGTTCCGAACAATTTCCCAAGTTTCCTCATCATCTTCAAATGGTGCGTCTTGTTTAGGTGCGAAATAATCGTGACCAGTAAGTACAGACATGACCTCACCGACACCCCAGCGAAATGTTTCAGGATGGTATCCACCTCCTGATACAACCCCAAGCCTTCCATTACTCCATCTATGCGCCGTGTTATGGATATATTCGGTAACATAACGAATCACGTGTGTTGTCAGATTAAGATGCGCCAAAGGGTCGCGATAGTGCGCATCAAAACCAGGAAGGAATAATATGAATTCAGGTTTAAAGAAGTCAACAAGCGGGGGAACCAACCGATCAAATGCGTATTTGTACACTGCATCTCCTGCATCAAGAGGAAACGGCATGTTTACACTATATCCCAAACCTCTATCTTTTCCGTTTTCATGAATATAGCCTTCATGAGGATACAACCATTCCGGATCTTCATGAAAAGAAATCATCAATACTTGCGGGTCATTATCGAAATAGGTTTGGGTACCATTTCCGTGATGGACATCAAAATCAGCAATAAGGACTCGTTTGAAACCTTTGTCTAATAAGTGGTATACCGAGGCTGCAACATCATTGAAGATACAAAAACCACCACCACGATCATATCTTGCATGATGGAAACCACCAGTAGGTGTATAGAAATGATCAATCTGTCCATTCAGAATTGCATCAACACCTGTGACTGTTGCACCACTTGTTATTAGAGCATTAGGATAAATCCCTTTGAACCCAGGAGTATCAATATCAATGTCTCCTACTCCGGTTTCAGATATCGACTTCACCTTTCGAATATATTCACCAGAATGAATTCTTGAGAGAAGATCTTCGCTTAGGGGTTTTGGCTTGATAATCTCCACATTAGATTTTTCCAAAAATCCTGAGGTTTCTATAAAATCTCTAATCATCTGAAACCTACCGATACGTACGGGATGTCTGCTACCAAAATCGAATGTTTCTAAAGAGGGATTCCACATGAATCCAGTTTTACAGGTTTCCGGGCGGTTCATCTTGAGAATCTAGAACAATCTAACACTTATATGGCCTCAGAAATATACACGCTTAAGGTGCATGGTTAAATTGAGGCTGAGAGAGGTAGCGAAGGTACCTATTTCTTCAGATGCCTATAGTCTCTATGTCCGAGAAGGAACTCAGGCTTCCGCTCAGGTCTTTGCTCTTGACTATGGAGATAAGTTGCGAGTCTACGATGTTTCAGGTTCGTTGAAATCTTCAAGAAACTGGAGTAGTAAGGTTCGCTGTATAGCAGTTGGGGATAT
>JAEORG010000064.1 GCA_016841005.1 Candidatus Thorarchaeota archaeon
CATGGTACTACCTCTAATTGACGGGACTTTCTATGTTAGCATCGAGTACCTTCGACAGATCGACCTAGTCGATTTTTCAAAACTCATACACTCTATCAATGGTGTAAAAGAGGTTGAAGTATATGATGTTCTTCCGGAAGCCGTGACAGAAGACTTACCAACTGTTCCTGATTTCACGCGAAATGAACTACTAGTTATTAGTCAGATGATGGAAGATCCAAGAATTGCAGATCATGAAATTGCCACTCGATTGGGTTGGACTACAAAGAAAGTAAAACAAGTCCTTCAGATATTGGCAGAGGACAGGAAGGTTGCATGGGGATTAAGATGGAATCCAAACCTTGGAAAAGGTATCGCATTCAACCTAGTGATTAGATACGATTCTGCAAAAACTAATCCGAGTGAGATTACATCTAGACTTAATGAGGTGTATCCTAGTTCATATTTTAGCTCTAGAAATGTTGAATCAAAATCTACAGTCTTTGCTGTATTTGATGTTGAGCATGTAGTGGATATGGAACCAATTGCAATGGCTGTTCTTGATTATCCTGGAATTCTAAGTTGTTATGCTATCACCTACTACAATGCTATTCTTGGGAAAACACTAAGTCGGATTAGGTTGGAAAAAATCCTCGAGAGAGAGGGCCTCTGAACTTCGAAGCAGAAGTAAATCTCAAATCCCTCACCATTAAATACAGGCATGCATCCTGTTATTCTGCTTGACTCACATGTTGAGGTTAGAACTATGGAAGGAAATCAAACTGTCACTCAAATCCCAACTGACAGAAGAGAGAGAATAGCATGGTATCTGTTTGACTTTGCCAATACTAGTTTTACTGTGCTTATGGTCACAGCTCTATTCCCAGGGTTCTTCACAGATTTGGTTACATCAGTTTATCACGACGGAGGATTCTTGGGTACTGCATTTTGGGGATATGCTGGAAGTATAACCATGATTGTAATTGCCCTGACATCACCAGTGCTCGGAGCAATTGCAGATAACTCAGGTTCAAAGAAGAAATTCTTAATTCTGTACACGGTGTTATGCATTTACTTCAATGCATTACTCTTCTTTACAATTCCAAATTCATATGCATTTGGAATCCCAATCTGGGTATGGGCATTTGTGATATTCATCATCGCCAATATCGGTTTCCAAGGTGCATTGCCATTCTACAATGCATGGCTACCAGAAATTAGTACTGAAGATAATATAGGAAGAATTGGAGGGATAGGATATGCAGCTGGTTACGTTGGTGCGATGTTGACGATAATCATTGCATTAGTCAGTGTAGTGATGTTTGGAGAAAGTTCCACGGTGCCATTCCTCCTTGGAGCAATATTCTTCTTAGTATTCTCCATCCCAAGTATAATGGGGTTGAAAAACCGACCAGCAGCTCCCAAACCAGAAGAAGAAGGGATGAGCTATATATCGATTGGCTTTTCACGAGTAGGGAAGACATTCAGAGAAATTCGCAACTATCAAGGGTTGCCATTATTTATGGTCGCGTACTTCCTTTTTAGCGATGCGATAACAACAGTGATTTATTATGCTGCTCTTTTTGGTGAGGAAGTGTATCTCTTCTCGAGAGTGGACATACTCATCTTCTTCGCAGTCACACAACTAGCAGCTATTCCAGGGGCTTTCGTCTTTGGATATGTTGCAGACAGAATAAAGACCAAACCCACACTAATGATTACACTGATGATTTGGGTCATAGCTCTTGTAGTTGCATACTTTGGCTCTGCACAAATTGTATGGTGGATTGTGGGAATGATTGCAGGTGTCGGAATGGGATCTGCACAAAGCACAGCACGAAGTATGTTTGGTCAGTACATACCTGAAGAAAAGAAGAGTGAGATGTATGGTATTTATGCATTGACTGGAAAGTTTGCAGCTATTCTTGGTCCCTTCGTGTATGCTACAGTTCTTACTCTCTCACAAGGATTAGGATTTACACTCGTGGAGGCTCACAAGAACTCATTACTGAGCATCTTGATGTTCTTCATTGTTTCACTACTCTTGTTGATAAAGGTGCGGCAACCAATCATGGGTGCAAGTAAAACTTCTGAATCAATAATCGTTGAAGATGATCTTGGAACTGGATTCTAGTTGACCATGATTATAGAGGGGATTATTCCCCTCTCCTTCTTTCTATATTGCTTTGAATAGGTTGCTTATATCTAAGATAAGAAACTAAAGCTTGATTTCAATGAAAAAGGAATATCCAGAATCTATGAAGCTGAGCGAGGTCTGGTCACTCTTTGAAGCTGGTGGATTAGTACACTTATCAACATTAGACGGAGATCAACCACGTGTACGAATGATGTCACTGACAGTTCATGGAAACAATCTCTGGCTAGCCACCAGATCTGGAGATGATAAGGTTGACCAGATTAGGAAAAATAATAATGTAGAATTCACTTTTACAGTAAGAGGAAAAGAACGAACTGGTTGCCTAAGATCCACTGCAAGAGCAGTGATAATTGAAGATACGAGTACACGTGAAGAAATTGCCAATGCAATACCTTGGTTTACTGGCTACTGGGAATCTTCCGAAGATCCCAATTACACGCTGATCAGATTAGATCTCACCCGAATACTATTTGATCATCATGAGAGCTGTATGAAATACAAAATAGAATTGTAGAGCAACATGAATGCTTAAGTTGACCTTCTTATTGCTCAAATTTTATGCAAATATTCGTAGAACGGACCTTTGGTATTGATTTCATCTATCTCGATCTCTTGTTCTTTATTATATGGATGATTCTACTTCTTAGAAAAGGATACAAGGTTGAATTCATCATAGGTCTCTTAGGAATATTTGTTAATTTCGTAGTTGACTATGGTTTTTGGTATAATTTTCTCGGGATAAGGACTTTAGATGGCCCGATTGATCCACTGCTTTTCTTCATATATTTCTCATTTACTTATGGTATGATTGAATACTCCTATGTAGCAGTTATGTTTAGAGCACGAGATAATCGCGAGCGACTGATTTGGACAGTGGTACTTTATTGTGGGTGGTATTTGAGTGGTTTATTCTCCCAAGTGATACCATTGGACGATACTGTAATTCATGTTGCAAGAGAGATGTCCACACAGCGGATTCCTATGATAGTTGCAATTGTAATGGGTTATGGAATTCTCATTCTTCTGAAGTACAAATGGAAACCACTATCAGATCTAAATTGGAAGAGACTCGTGTACCTTTACATGGTTGGAATCATTGTTCATCTAGGAATGGAGATTACTCTAGCTGCAGCTGGTATCCGTCCCTCACCTCTATCTGTCCTCTCTGAATTTCTCTTCAATAGTTTCCTCGAGTTCAATTTAGGAGTACCACTACTGTACTTGATATGGGTCTATCTAACCTTTCGAACTCAGAATTCTGATTCTTAGTTGCACCATATGCGAAATCTCTTAACTATAGTGGAGAAAACATACTATCTTTGACATTAAGGTGTAGCATTTGAGTACAGAGAGAAAGATAAAGAAAGTGTGGCAAGGGCGACATACATCTGATGGAGCTGGCGTGAAACTAATTCGAGTCTTTGGATATTATGAGGTCAATGACATGGACCCATTCCTGTTACTGGATGCATTTGGTTCGGATAATCCAGATGATTACCTAGCTGGATTTCCTTGGCATCCACATAGAGGAATTGAGACTATAACATACATGCTCAATGGGAAAGTCAAGCATGGCGACAGTCTAGGGAATTCAGGAGTTATCAAAGAAGGAGATGTCCAGTGGATGACTGCAGGTAGTGGAATAATCCATGAAGAGATGCCTCAGCGAACAGAAGGAGCATTAGCAGGCTTCCAGCTCTGGGCAAATCTCCCATCTCATCAAAAGATGATCCATCCACGTTATCGAGATGTAAAGAGTGAAGATATACCCGAAGTCATATCTGAAACAGGGACAAAGGTCCGCATCATCTGTGGAGAATATGATAAGACAAAGGGACCAGTACAAGATATTGTAACTGATCCTGAATATTTTGACATCACTATAGGAGCGAATGATTCTTTCAACCATTCGGTGAAGAATGATTATACAACATTTGCATATGTCTTCGAGGGAGATGGCACATTTGGTCCTGAACATGAGGTTATTCAACAGGGAACATTGGTTCTATTTGATGAAGGAACAGAACTCAACATTGAAGCAGGTAGTTCTGGAGTACGCTTTCTCCTAATCTCTGGTAAGCCTCTCAA
>JAEORG010000065.1 GCA_016841005.1 Candidatus Thorarchaeota archaeon
CGATTGCCTGTAGAGATTCGATCAGGTGATGGATCGCTGATTGGTTCTCGCTCCACAGTAATTGGTGGAAATTGATGTACATGCCAAGGGACATAGGTGAAACGACCGTTGTTGAGTGTAAACAAAAATGTGTCCTGCTTTAGTGGCATTGAGCGCATCTTTTCTATGGTCATCTGTCGGTACATTCTTTGATCTGCACGGAGTTTCTTCAATCTGATAATTGCATCCGCAGAATGATGAAGAGGTAGATGATACTTCTCTTCCCAGTCACCCTCGGTGACAAGAACTAATTTCCTACCTTCATTCCTAGCTGCAAATATCAATGATTGTTGAACCTCATACTTATTCTCATCTTTTACAGGCATCAGGAAGTCTGTCCATGAATCAATAATTATAACCGAATGTGATTCTGATGAGATAGACTGCCCCAAGAGTTTAGTTAATTGCTCTAGCAAGGGAACTTCGTGCAACGAGGTTATGTCTAGAGACCTCCAATAATGAGCTACGACATGCCTTTCTGACCAATTCGGTAAGACTGAGAGTTCTTTTTCTGAAACTTTGGTAGATTCAGCATTTGAGAATATGAGAAGAGAGTCCTTGAAATCACGGAAAATCTCATTCACAAATAGCGTCTTTCCTGTACCTGGTTTTCCTGTCACTACAATGACATAACCTGATGTTGACTCTAATGCATCCTTTATTCTAGGTGGAAGTGAGCCTTCCGTGCTCATTTGAGTTTGCCCCTTTGCTTACGCAGATGGAGTTCGCTTTCTCCGAAATATAAGGATATGTGGCTCATTTTGTCTAATCTTTTTTGTGATATTTTGAGTACGAGGTTGTAGAATTACAAGCAATTATGAAAGTTAGCCACTAGATTTTCTTACTCTTTTAGCCTTGAAACGAATTCTCTGAAATGAGGGCACAAACCACCCATCCAATATAGATTTCCAAAGCATTCCTTGCGAAGACCCATCCGTTCAACTCTACATTCGAAAGTCTTCTCTCCGTCAAAGAAAACACATAGATCAGTATCAGTCTTGGGATCATCGAGGACTTTTCTTCTGACACTCATCATCAAATTGAGTTCTGGCGAGTCTGACCAATCCTCTATATCTCCAAGTGTTGAACGTAACATTGATACTAGTTTCGTATCAGGTTTTTTGCCTTCAGCCCAGACTGCTACAAGTTTACTAACTTCAGCATTGAATCCGTAAAGTAGGTGATCAATTTCAATAGAAACTTCTTTTGCTGATTCATAACAGGATATTGCTTCGCCATATCTTTGTAGAATATAGTTGGCATCGCCAGCCAAAAACAAAGTAAGTGTGAGTGTTGACCGCATCCCGGCACCTTCTGAGAGGGCAATTGCTTCATTATAGAGTCGTATTGCCTCCTCTGTTTCACCTCGACGAAGAGCTACGTCTCCTAGATTCACAGTGGCTACTGCTATCCCTCTCATATACTCAGCTTCCTGGCTAATCTCAAGGGCTCTACGGTTGTAGGTTTCCATCTGTGAAATCTGGTCAAGTGCTCTATCAACCTCACCAACGTTGATGAGGGTCGCAGCGAGTCCCACTTGATTGTTAAGTTGTTGTTGAATAATAAGTAGTTCCTCAAACTGGTCACGAGCTTCCTGTAGTCGTCCCATATTGAGGTGAATGACCCCTCTGAGATTCCGTGCATCAGCAACACCTTGAAGATACCCCATTCGTTCATACGCGTGAAGTGCACTTGTTACAAGACTCAGAGCTCTGTCGTGTTCGTAAAACTCCTCCAAAGCACGACTCCTATGGAATTTGATATCAGTCAGCGCAAGTTGATGATCCAAATGTGAAGCAGAATCTTGTGCAGAATCAAGACGGATTAGTGCTTCTTCACGGGATTCAGAAGACACTGCAATAGAAGCTAAGATTATTCGAGCTCTGAGAAGAGCTGCCTGGACCATGTTTCGAATAGCTGTGTCTTTCGCGGTGGCTTGTGTGACCTTTTCAATGCTCTCAGAGGCAACTTCTCTAGCATGATCGGTGTAACCAAGATCGATGAGGACAGAGGCAAGCTGTCC
>JAEORG010000066.1 GCA_016841005.1 Candidatus Thorarchaeota archaeon
ATCACTCGCGCTGAAACATCATAGAAAGATGTAGTACCTGGTTTATATCTAAAAAACAAATCCCAGCATTTTTTCATGCCTTTTGCTGTGTGCCAAGCAGTATCACGCCCCTCTTTATCGATCATACCATGCTCGAACAACAATTCAAAGATTTTCTGAGCCCGAGTAGGATTTAGCTCTTCGAGGTTAAAACTTACAAATCGGATTTTTCCCTTAGGTGGGTGTTTTGAGAGAACTCGTGCGGCCTCAAGCATCACTGCGATTGCACTACCATTGTCATTTGCTCCAGGTGCATGTCTGGCAGTATCATAATGTGAAACTATTAGAAGCTCTGGTCCTGACCCGCCAATTGTTGCCTCTATATTGCGAAACGTGTAGTCATATCCTTCAACATCAAACTCCTGGACATTAGTGTCCAGCCCATAGCTCTCAAACTCATTAAGTATATAGTCAGCACAAGCCTCCATTCGTTCAAGACTGTAAATTGGATGTTTCTCTCCCTCTGTCTTCAGAATGTGCATGTACAACCGTTCAGTGTCCACTTTGTTCAGTATAGATTTCATGCTAGCTACCACATGGACAGGAGTTCATTATCTAATGATAAATACCACTGAAATTCTTTGAAAACATAATTTTCCCAGGAGAAGAAGCATGGTGCGGAGAGCGAGATTAAGCGTTTGAACGCATTTCTTGAAATCTAATCTTCAAGATTTCTATCTTTTTCTTCTAAAAACAATCGCTATCATGCATATCACTATTAAAACCGCAGGCAACGAGTAGATTATCGCCCAGCCATTATCCCCGAGATTATACTCGACGACATCTCTGATTCTCCAATTTACCTCCGCCGACTGAGTTAGATTGTTCTCATTGATCACTACCAAAATCCAGAATGCCTCAATTTTTGATGCGAAATGAAATTCACCATAACGACCATGATGAGTATCTATTGAATCACCTTCGTCGAAATTCCTCGGATACTCAAAGTCACCATCATAAAAGATGTAGAAATCCAATGGAGCCAGCTCTGCAGTGAAATTACCGTCAACAACATCTTGGGGCATTGTATCAATACCAAATGTCCTGACTTCATAGGGATCCAATATCATTCCCCATTTTTGAACTGTATCAGAGTATGGTGTAACTTGATTTCCCACTGGTACCACTGATATTAGTAGAACCAGGATAGCAACAAGATCAGCTGTTTTCAAGGTACACACCCAAGTATCCTGTTGGATTAGTTCTCTAATATGTATTTAATCATATACTGGTTTATCGACGTGTGGAAAAGTGGTGCATATGAAGCGATTAAGCATTTGTCTTAGTTCTGGTATAGTACATGATTGATAATACTAGTGATAATGTACAGAAGCCAAGAACTATGCTAAGATCACCAATACCTTTGCAATATACCACGTCGAATCACCAAAGTACCATGAAGACATCATGGCCAAGGCGTAGAGAATTGCAAATACTGCCGATAAGATTGCTAAGAATGCGAGGAGTATTTGAACTTCATCCAATTTTGTTTCCGACATATATACGAAACCCCATTTGGTGGGTTTCCCGAATGAAATTAATATCTTTGAAGACTATCTGCAGAATGAAAAGCATGGTGCGGAGGGCGAGATTTGAACTCGCGAACTCCTACGAGATTGCCTCTTCACAACGAGATGTTGCAAAGTCTAGGCCCTCAACCTAGCGCCTTTAACCTGGCTGGGCAACCTCCGCATATGCAGAAACCACCAATGACGCTGTGGGTTGCCAGGTAAGCGCTTTAACAGCATCATGAAGCGATGGCTTCTAGTCTTCCGGATGTATTCCAAACATAAGGATTTCTATAAGTCATCCATAGCCTACAATCAATTCACTAGGTCACTCCACTGCATTCCGAGGACATCCATTGCCCAGTGTACATATCGATGATGCTTTCGACACAACGATACCCACTCCTCTGGCTTTAGATATTGTAAATTCTCCTCATTCCTGAACAGATTCTTTTCATGAGGTCTTCCATCCTTTCTATGCGTCACGAGAATCTTTTCCTTGTAGTGAACACCGCAAAATTGACAAGATTCTCCAATTATTACTCTTACCAAATCTGAGAGGTTCCCTTCAAATCCCTCTTTGACTTCTCTGTAAACCTCAGAAACCTTTGCATCTTTTGGAATCGTATATGGTTTAGTGTCAATTTGATCTTGCTTTGCTAGCAATGCTGTTTCTATAGTATCCCATCTGAAACCCTGTCCTTTCTGTAGCCAAGTAACACCACGATGACATGGTAAACAAAGGGCTACCCATTCATCTGGATTAACTGAGTTTAGATATTCAAGTCGCCAGAGAGCATCTCTTTGATGTTCGGCTCCATCCTTTCTATGAATTGGTAGACTGATTTTAGATTCTGTCTTATCCACTCCACAACATCTACACACAGTCCCAAACAGAGAATCTCTCTTCTCTTGTATTTTCAGTCGAAATCGTTCAGATTTCTCTTTGGCTGCTAATGCTCTTTCTTCTTCTGACGGATATACGAACCGGCCTTCCGCGTCCCATTCCTGATCATTGAATATGCGTGTGATTGTCCGTATTGATATTCCCAATTTTTCTGCAATCTCTGAAAATGTAAGACCTCTTTCAAAATGAAGACGATGAATCTTCTGAGCATCGATTTCATCTCTCGATTCTATTCTTCGTGGTTTAATGTCGTACTCTTTGAATCGTCTATAAACTGTGCTTAACGAAACATCTAGTTCATCGGCTAT
Source organism: Candidatus Thorarchaeota archaeon (assembly GCA_016841005.1). The sequence goes on from JAEORG010000066.1 coordinate 2,763, forward strand.
TTCTTGTTGGGATAATCCTCTTTCATCGTACAGCTGCCTGATTGTTTGCTCATCTATTTCCTTCCTTACTGTACTTCCATTTGGTGTCCAATTATTCTCCTTGAAACACCTGTATACTTTATGAAGTGAAACTCCAAGTTTTTCTGCAATTTCCTTTAGTGACAAATTCGATTCAAAGTGTAAGTAATATACGTCCTTAGGGAACATCTCCTCTTTGACGCTACGAAGTATTTCCTTTACTTCTTCAGGCGTCAATCTACTGTCCTTTGGTGGCTTCAAGATTTCTTTCTCAAACCCTTCGTCGTACTCTTCTATCTCGCGCATCGTATTGACGTTAGAGCAATCACTAATAAAGTACTACAAAATTCTCGCGAACTCCTACGAGACTAGGCCCTCAACCTAGCGCCTTTAACCTGGCTGGGCAACCTCCGCATAAGAAAACGCCCGGAGGAGTTCAACAACGTAGCGGTTATGGAGTCGCTTTTTACCTTTTCGGGAATGACACTTGTCCACACAAATAGAGAGCAAGGTGAGGTATGCATATATTCTCTCATTGCGACTTGAGAACTTGTTCTAGGGGTTTATACCAAGACTGAGGTTTTCACATGAAAAAAAGAGAAGATGAATCTCAAATTTCACATCTACAGGTCAGAAGATTACAAGCACCTCTTGTTTCATCATTGATCAAAGAGTTCGCAGAAGAATTAGGTAAT
>JAEORG010000067.1 GCA_016841005.1 Candidatus Thorarchaeota archaeon
ATCTATCGTTTCAAACTTGATGAAATATACCAAAGAAGCAGGAATGAAACAGCTCTATTCATTCATCCGCAACAATGGTATACGTGTGAAGACCAAGATTGGTGCGGGTCCTGCAATGGCACGCTTGCAGGAGAAATTGACATATCAATTCGCACCGCTACAGTTTTGGATGAGTTCTGGTAGAGCCTCTGGTTTACCATCACCTGTTTTCTTAACTAGATATGACAATGAGCTATTATACAAAAACTGTGTTAAGGCTGGACAACTGGCAGTTGACCCATGGTCTGGGACTGGATGGGAGATGGTCAGCATGAACCTATTTCCGTATGCGCCTCACCTTGGATGGCATGCGGTGAATACAGGTCTTGGTCAGATGTCTAAGTTCTATGTTGCAACAAGTGCAGGTGGTGCAATATCAACTGAACAGCTAGTCCAGATGGCTGGAGTATTCAAAGCAAATGGCTTTGCAGGAATGCCGAGCTACTTGAGGAATCGCTTCTTCCGAAAGATGGCCGAAACTTCTGATTATAAGGCACCAGAGAAGGTAGTTGTACTACTAGCTGGAGAGAAAATATACGAACCAGTAGCAGACGATATCGAATCTATTCTAAAGGAGAAAGGCGCAAAGGAAGTTCAGATGATTGGGGGATATGCTTCATCAGAGAGTAAGTTTTCATTCGCGGCGCAATGTTACCGTCATGGGCCATATCACAATGTTTCACCTCTCATGCTTGCATTCGAGTTAATTAGATTCAATGATGATGGGACCTACGATTTCGTGGGTGAAGATGAATCTGGATACATGTGTCTATTCCACATTGATGGTACTGGTACAGTCTTTGAAGGTTTCTTACTAGGTGATGTTGCGTCGCATCAAGGACGAGGAAAATGTCCCATATGTGGTCTTGATGGTCCTCACTTTTGGGATATTGGTCGAACAAACGATGCTGAAACACAACTAGAAATAATGGGATTGAGCGAGAAGAAAATCAAAGGTGCCACAGTAAATCTATCTGCTCTCAGAGCAGATTTACTGGCTCTACCTCAAATCGAAGAGCTCCAGATTGAAGTAGCAAAAGAAAACATGGATGATCCGTATAGTATGGATGTCCTTCGAGTCTACATAGCTCCAAAGGGACCAATGGATGCAGATTATGCATCTCTTATTGCGGAAGTCAAACATATGACAAAGAATAGTACGGAAGTAACTCCTATGGTATCCATGATTGCATTTGAAAAACTTCTAGAAAAAGCAGGTGGAATGAAATTTATGGAAATATCTGATATCCGTCCTAAACCTGCATGAATTTCCTGAAACATCCTGCATAGATGTTATAAGTCGCCGAGTCTGCATCTCTGTGAGAGGATTCTACATGGCGATAGATTTCGATGAAGGACCATCTCGCGAAGGGCAGGGGCAAGCCAATTATTCTTTGAGTGCTACACAGCTTGTTTCTCGGACCTTTGGTGTGTGGATAAAGAAACTACCCCTCTACCTTGTAATTCTAGGAGGGTTTTTAGTATTATTTCAAATACTAGAGATTGCTGTCGGTTACTTTGTTTTTGGTGAGATATACTCTGGAGGATTGTTAAGTGATCCAACCTCCTTTATGACGCAAATTATCTATTACTCCCTTTATCCCTCTTCTATGCCTGAAGAGTTTTGGCTCCTGATTTCTGTGTCAGGAATCTTCTTAGTATTACGATTGATTGTTCTTGCTGTTGTTGTTGGCGCTGTAATTAAACTCGCAATAAGTAGTTACACAAGTGATACCGGCGACCTAGGTTCAAGCATTTCTTCAGCATTTAGTAGAGTCATTCCTATGGTCATTGCTATTTTTATCATCAATATGATTGTGGCAGTTTTAATCGCACCTGGGACTGCAATGCTGACTGGTGCATTAGATCTAATTGACCCTAGTGATCCTTATTCCATGGCTGGCTTTGAAGAACTAATGAGTGCTATGGGATTAACAATGGTCATGATGATTCCAGTTTTATTCATTGTCGTCCGGCTTGCTCCTATATACGCAGTAATTTCTGAGGAAGATGTTTCTGCAACTGAAGGTTTCTCAAGGGCATACGATATCACTGGTGGAAACTTTCTGCATATATTTGGCGGATGGTTTTTGCTTTATATTATAAAGATCATATTGGATATAGGTATCAGTGTGTTAGCAGACCCTCTCGTCGCTGGTCTTGGTACAAGTTTAGGATTAGCCATCTATAACCTTCTAAGTCTCTGGATCTTGACACCATTAGATTTCATTTTCTTCGCAGTTCTCTATATGGATCTTGAGTCTCGTTCAAGAGGAGGTCCGTCAGCATACTGGTGAAAACTGAAAAATTTGATACTTGAAAAAGAAACAGAAGTCCGGGGAAGATTCCCCGGATATCTCTATTTTATTTCAGATTATGTTTCTTAACGAACTCTTGAAGAACATCTTGAAGGTCCGGTTTTCCGATTTCTTGCAAGTCATATCTTATTCTAGTATTAGGTTTGTTTATGTTGATGAGTTTTGCAAGGTTAATAGGTGTACCAATAACAATAGCATCGACATCAGCTTTATTGATTGTCTGCTCAAGCTCTTCCATCTGTTTCTTCCCGTATCCCATTGCAGGGAGAACATCTTCCAAATGGCCATATTTTTCGAACGTTTCTTCAATACTGCCAACAGCATATGGTCTCGGGTCGACAATAGTCGCTCCTGCTTTTCTCGCTGCTATATATCCGGCTCCATATGGCATTTCACCATGAGTCACTGTTGGGCCATCTTCAACTACAATCACTCTTTTCCCTCTGATTACACTAATGTCTTCTATTCCAACTGGTGATGCTGCATCTATTATCGTTGCATCTGGATTACTCATCATGATGCTCTCACGTACAAACTCGACATCTTCATAGTCTGCAGTATCGATTTTATTAATCACAACCACATCAGCCATTTTCAGATTTGTTTCTCCAGGATAGTAGCTTATCTCATGACCCGGTCTAAGTGGGTCTGTAATTACTATAAGAAGATCTGGTCTGTAGAATGGAAAGTCGTTATTTCCTCCATCCCAAGTAATCACGTCGGCTTCCTGTTCAGCTTGTTCCAGAATCTTACCATAATCAACACCTGCATAGAGAATTACCCCCATGTTGATCATCGGCTCATATTCTTCTCTCTCCTCGATTGTGCATCGATACTTATCTAAATCTTCGAGCTTTTCGTAGCGTTGGGCAATCTGAGTAGTTAGATCCGGATCGTAGGGCATCGGGTGTCGGATATTAACTGGTTTTAGTCCTAGGTCCAAGAGAATCTGATTCACTCTCCTAGAGGTCTGACTTTTTCCACATCCAGTCCTTACTGCGCATACTGCTACGACTGGTTTGCTGCTTTTTATCATGGTTGTATCTGTACCCATTAGACGTATATCAGCACCTAAAGCGTTAACCCAAGCAATCTTGTGACCTACTGTGTCGTAGGGCAAGTCTGAATATGCAAGGATGCATTGCTCTACCTGGAACTTCTCAATCAATTCCGGAAGTTTTTCTTCTGGGTAGATTTTGATCCCTTCAGGGTATAGACTCCCAGAGAGTTCAGGTGGATATATTCTGTCCTCAATACCCGGTATTTGTTCAGCTGTGAAGGCTACAACCTCATAGTCCTCATTATTTCGAAAATATACGTTGAAGTTATGGAAGTCGCGGCCTGCAGCTCCCATAATAATGACTTTCTTTCTGCTCATAGAAACCACCAAGTGGGACCAAGGGTCTAATCTACACCGAGAGCCTTGAAGCGGTGTTAAGAAATTGTCGGTACCGGTCGTCTTATGAGATATCATTGAATGTGCGAAGGGGTTTACTAGATATTCAACATACTTTTCCATAAATCGACAAGCTTTTAGAAAAATACTGCCCACCCTTTTTCGAAAGTGAAAAGCCTCTCGAAAAATCGGAAGTAACACAAATCGTTAAATACTAGCTACGAGAAACGATATGGAAGATGCTGAGAGGAGCCTAACGACAGCGTCTGTATGGGGTGCATTTGTGAAACTTGTTAATCTAGCTAGAAACTCTATTGCTATTCTCAAGACACATGGAGAAGAAGGAATTAGAAGCGACGAGCTAGCTGAACTGTTAGGCGTACCCAAAAGAAGAGTCTATGATGTGGTTGCAGTTCTTAAGTCTCTTGACCATGTTGAAACCAAACGAAGGTTCAATGGAACCACTGTTACCTGGATTGATAGATCAAAGGATTATGTTTCTAGAACCGAATATGAGAGTCTGAAAGATAGGCTCAATGAAGAAACAGCTGCTAGGAAAGACCTTCAGACGCAACTAGCTGAAACAAAGGAGCAACTTCGTATAACTCGATCAAAGCTTAGAATGGATGTGCAAGCAGTAGAGAGCGCGGATAAAACTGAGTTCAACACTACACATCTTCGAATACGAGCATTGTCAAGTAGAGGTTTCAAAAGAGTAACTGATTCAGGACTCGAGGCAATGGTTGAAACATACGAGCCTGGAATTGTGGTTGATCCAAGAGAAATTGAAGTTGATGAAAGCGAGGCTATATTGAAGAATCTTCAGAAGCCCTGAAGCTTACTCTGCGAACCGAATGGTTACCGAACTTCCCCTTCGTACAGTTGAGATATTATCAATAGTTCTTTCATCAGAGCTTACGTAGCCTATAACATTGACAGGACTAAATGTGTTCATATCTTGAACATAGATACATAGAGAATCACCAAGCGGCATATATGCAATATCTCCTCGTTTGACTGATTTTACAGGTTTGAGATTTCCTTTGGAAATTCCTAAGAGTATCTTCATCTCTCCTCGAAGAAATGCTGCCTTTGAATTGTAGGGAAGTTTTACTTTGATATCTTCAATAATCAATGGGCCTTTTACACGATCAAAAATCGCTTTAACTATGAAATCTTCCTCAAAAACAAATTCGAACAATATCTCGCTCTCTCTCATGCACTTCACATATTTCTTGACACAACTCCCTCTAAAAACTACTTTGCTTTGCCTGCTCTGAAAAGGCTTAATTGGTCACATACATTTGATACCCTTGGGGTGGATAGGGATTCACGTCGCAAAATTGGAAGTCGCATTTGTAGTAGACACAACCGGGTCAATGAAAGATGATATTAGAGCTGTGAAAGATTCATTATTTGATATCGTAGATAAAATTGTATCCAAGACAGAGGGTCTCTCAATCCGTTTCGGGATTGTATCATATAGAGACCATCCTCCACAGGATCGTACATACGTTACTAGAGTGTTTGATTTCTCTTCAAAGATTAAGGATGTACATACTGAAATATCACGCCTAAGGCCTTCTGAGGGTGGAGATACACCTGAAGCTGTAGCTGATGGACTATATGATGCGCGCACAAAACTTAGCTGGGAAAGAGATGCTTACAAGGTTCTTCTACTAGTTGGTGATGCACCACCTCACGGACGTCTATATAATTCACTAAGTGATGACCACTTTCCGGATGGATGTCCTAGAGGTCATGATCCTTGTAGAGAAGTTCAGGACTTAGCGGGAGAATATGGAACCACTATTTTCGTCTTCGTAATTGGCTGTAATCCACTAGTTGAGGAATCATTCAGGAAAATTGCCTCCTCTATTGAGAATGGTCAATACTTCTCTTTATCAAGGGCTCATGAACTGCCTGAAGCAATCCTTAGTATTCTTGAGGGAGTTAGTGACCTCATTGAAGAAGATAGGAAGGTTTTGAATTACTATGAAGCAAATGATGGTGTATTTGAGATAGGAAAGGCTGCTGATGAACTGAAGATGGAACTCCGCCAGCTCAAGATTTCCCTTTCTCGATTATTAGAACTTGAACGTATTCCACGATGGCCAAAGGGAAGACCATTGTCTCCAGATAAAATGGGTATTGAGGTTTCTCTTGGTGATGTCCCTGACGCTCTTATTGCTGGTAGAGCCTTCAACTATAGGATGCGAGTAAAGAATCCAAGTGCATCTGTTCTCGGGATAAGAGTAATCGTTACTCTTGTTACAGATGAGGGTGTGTCAGAGATTACAAACGAACAACATGAGATTAATCCTAGGGATGACCGCATGATTGAGATGAGCCTAGTCCCTATGACTGAATCAAAAGAAAAGGCCAGCCTTCGAGTCGAAGTATTCTATGGTTCAAAGGCGGTTGCCCAAAAAATATACACAACTAGAGTCTATTGAATGGTGGACATATATTGAAGCTAAAAGCAATCAGTGGTAAGAATCAAAGAGGATTCTCTTTTGTTACACCACAAGGTGAACCGTATGTTAACCCTGTTCTATTGGTTATGGGACCAAAGAAAGTTCTCACACGCATCAGAGAATCTCCAAAAGTGCCACAAGACCTCATTGTGGTTGATAATCGACTATACAAATCGCTGAGAGCTGAAGCTGGAAAAGAAGTTGAAATTGTTCAAGTTGATTTCGAGATTCCGACCTGTACTCAAATGACCCTAGTCGTATCTGCAAAACGAGAAGTTGATGTAAGAGCTGTTGTACGAGCCCTTTCAGATAGGATTCAAGACATGGAAACACATCTTGACGGATTATTACTTATGGAAGGTCAGGTTTTAGATCTCGATTCTTTGGGAATCTCAGTAACAATCAACGAACTCACTCCGCACTCAGACCAAATGAATGCGTCACTTATCGAATGGAGAAAATTGTTGAAGTTGTATCTTGAGGCGGACTTAGGTGATAAGTGCTTCAACATCTGTTTTGTCACAGACATTGGAGCGGCATCTCGAAAATCTGACATTTCAAAAGCCACTGAAGGAAAAATCCAGAGGATTGAAGCAGCAATGCAACTCTCAACTGAGCTAATAGAATCTCTATCTTTTTGTAAAGGGGATTCTTTCTTCTCAGCCGTGGCATTCTCTGAGGAATCTGATGTTTTTGGGAGTTCTGAATTAGAACCTGGAATTGACCGCAAGACTGTGCGCATTCGATCAAGAACCATTGCACAGGATTACGAAGAATGGATTTCAGGATTGCTAGACAAACACGGTGAAAGTGCATCAGGACCATCTATAGGCCTGTCCGAAGGAATTGACCTAGCTAAACTACTATCGAATACAAATAATAAACCAACCATAATCGTATTCTTATCCAGTGGAACCTATTCGCTTGGGCGGAATCCTGTAGCAACTGTCAAGAAGGGTTTTACTGATTCTGATGGAATCACAATCCTCTCCGTTGGACTTGGAGAGAAGTGTGAAGCAACCATACTCTCTGCAATAGCTGATGCAACGAACGGAGCAGTTGCTTTCATAAAGACCATTGATGATATTCAAGATGTCAAAGAATTGATACTCACTCGGATTGGTAAGGATGTGTGATAATTGGCAGATAATCTAGTAAACCGCTTAGAGGCTATGTATGCAAATGATGAAGTTCTTGGGTATTTATCAAATAGATTGTCTGGAGACAAACTCAAAGCAGGTTGGATTGAAACTGGATTAGTATCTAAGGGTATCAAGGGCGACCTTGTAAATAAAGAAAATCAGGAAGGGTATGTCATACCACTTAGCACAACTATAAGAGCAGTTATTGACCGCGACATAAAATATCCTGATGATGCTGGAATATTGATCTTGGGAGAACCAGGTCTCTTATGTGAGAAATTTGTTGTTGTCTTTAAGAATGAGTCAGACGATGATAAACTAATACGCAATATTTCTGCTTTCTGGATTAAAGGGTACACTCCAAATGAGATAACCCGTCTTTTCCTTAAACATGAATTAGGTTCTGGTTTGCTAAGTACTTTTGATGAACCTGGAGTAGACTATATCGAGTATCTTCGGGACCAAATATCAAGTGGTATTCTAGAAGAGGCATTCTCGCTGGTCATTCCATCAAATTGGAGGAAATCACGAAATTGGATCAGTGATTTGTTGAAAGAAGATTCCTCTGAGTCAATGTTGCTCATACAAGATTGGTCTAAGAATACTGTATCTTTAGCCTACTTACTAAGCAATTGGATAAAAGACATGAGTGAACAACTAAAAATAGAGAAGCTTGTTGGAGCCTGTTTCTTTATCCGGGGAAATATTTCTGAAGGATTCTTCTGGGATGGACCCCGTGAAATTATGACATGTTCTCAATTCAACACTCCTGATATAGAACAAATTGCAATGAATATCTTACTCCCCCTCTGGGATACATCAGGGGCACCGATTCATTCCACTACTTCAGATGATGACTCTGATATCAAATCTAAAGATACTATCCACGGTGAATCAATTCCTCCAAGTCCTCCTTTATTGCCTCAGGAATTTGAAGAGATTGCTCATCGCGCACGCGGATTGGTCGGGAAAATTGACATTGACGATACATTCCGACGTATTGAGCGGATTGAAGCTATTCTGGGTGAACTTGAGTATGCTCGGGATCAGGAGGATGAAAAGACTACGGTTCCACATCCTGACCTGATGGAATCTAGGATTAAAGAAGCTCTAGATAGCCTTGAGGAAATTACAAACCGTCTAGAAGAATTAGAGAAACGACTTGTGACTGTTTGTAAAGAGATCGAATAGGTGGTTCAAATGGCAGAGGAATGGAAGAATAAAATGACACTTCTTATCGAATCTCTTGAGGAACTCGACGACATTCGCATTCGAATTAAGGATGCGGAGAGTTCAATCCTCAAATTAACTAAGAGAGTTGAAGATGATGAGAGTGAGAATCAGGAAGCAGCTTTGGTCCGCCAATTAGAAGAAGTGCAATTATCCATCGAGGAAGTCGAACTGAAAACAAATCAACTAGATATGAAACTATCAGCTATTGAACGTCTTATGCAGAACAATGACTCATCATGATGAAGAAAGTGATTTCAGTGCCCATTGTAGATATCCTAGGAATTCAAATGTAGAAAATTCTTCCAGATGAATAATTCTCGAATTTAGACCCTTTACGACATTCTTTGCCTGTTCAATATCGAATTGTTCTCCTGTACCAATGATATCCATCCTATAGTTTGTATTGGATGCAATAGATTGTAAGTATGAATTAAGTTCACCTTCTGGATCCCCCATAATAGATGAACAAACTATTACTAGAGTTGGTCTTTCTGATCCGAAATCTTCTAACAATTCAGCTATGGTCCGAAATATCCCATAGGGCTTTGTATCACCCTCGACCAGATCACCCGTGTCAAGGATTGAATACAATAAGGAAGTAAATACCTCCTCATTCTGCATATCATCATCGAACTCGATATAATCTTGACTAACGCCTCCCTTCTGGATAGCAAATTTGATTGGATCTTTATCGACAAAAACAATACCCAAGCGACCATCAGTTTTGTTCTTTCTCAATCTCTCAATAGTTAATAGGGCAATCAATTTTACCACATCTAAGCGCGAAGTTTGTGAATGTAACGATGCAAAAAATCTCTCAAGTTCTTTGGCGTTTCTAAATAAAGGAGCGAGAAATTGTCTTGCAGACGTCGGATTTGAAAGACCAACATCTTGAATTTTCATCTCGTTCCCAGTTGCTAAAACGAGTATGACATTGATATCCAGAAGGAAATCTTTTGAGATTAAATCAATATTGCTCTCACTGGTACGTCCAAGTTGTCCCCTTTGTAGTCTGGGATCTATTTCAGTAACATTAAGCTCAACTCCTCCAGGTGTGACGAATCTACTCTCTATACCAATTAGCTTTTGATTTACTGACTGTCGAATCTCCTCGCGCATCAAATGCATATGCGTTACAAGCTCAGCATCACTATACCCTGGAACACTATCATATGTAAGAAGGAGTTTCGAAATTGTGGGAGTATCATCTGAATATCTTACCACATCCAATTTTGTACCCTCTGTCAATCCTATATCTTTCACATCG
>JAEORG010000068.1 GCA_016841005.1 Candidatus Thorarchaeota archaeon
GAAGCAATTTCTCTCGGAATAAGGTGGAATCTAAGCGCAGGCGAGGGATTTGTTTTTCTTCTGAAAATAAACTGGGATCAAAAAACCGGAAGTCTAGAAGATGTGTTTCTCTTCATTAGTGAGAATTTTCCTGTAGCATTCTATGGTCCATTAGTATCAGCGACTGAGCCAATAGTATTCGCAGTTTTTGTTGTTGATCAGTTCAAAGATGCTGATTTAATTTCAAAGAAGATTACTGGAGCATCCTTTGTGAAATCATGCCAAACACTCTTTGGCAGGCCTCAAGAAAGCTTTCCTGACATTCGCAGTATGCGTCTTAGAGAAATGCTAAACGATGCAGGACTATAGGTTCAATCTCATTGTGATTCTGTATACATTCAATTGCATAGTATGAACTGCTGAGTTCACAAAAGGCATCTCTTCTACAAGGTGTTAATCCTATACTGAACCCGCTGGCACACATGAATAGAATTGCATTTTCCACTCTATTCACACAGGTGATTTAGAAAATGCAAGTCACTACCAAACAAACATTGGAGGAAACCAATGAATCTGCAGTTGAATTGAAGGGTCTGATAAAGAAATTCGGAAACTTAACTGCAGTTAATGGGCTCGATCTTGATATTGGATGGGGCGAAATTTTCGGTCTCCTTGGACCAAATGGGGCTGGAAAGACAACAACAGTCAATATGCTTTCGACTTTGTTGGTTCCAACTGATGGCTATGCCAAGGTTGCTGGCTACGATGTGGTGGAGAATGCCAATGAAGTCCGGAAAGTGATTGGTCTTTGTCCCCAACAGCCTGCCTACTTCCCATATCTCACCGGTCGAGAAAATATAGAGTTATTCGGTCAACTTTATTCTCTACCTTCGAAAGTGCTGGATGAGCGAATCGAGTATCTAACAAAACGTGTTGGTCTTCACGACGATATTGATCGTAGAGCCAGTCATTATAGCGGTGGCATGATACGACGAATAAGCACAATTATGGCGCTCATTCATGATCCATCTGTTGCCTTACTTGATGAACCAACAGTTGCAATGGATCCCGTGTCTCGTCGTTCAGTATGGGACTTCATCAAAGAACTGAGAAACCAAAACAAGACAATTGTTCTCACAACGCACTACATGGAAGAAGCGCAGGAACTCTCTGATAGAGTGGGCATAATCGATGAAGGTAGACTGATTGAGGTTGGCCCTCCTCAATATCTCATAGACAAATATCAGGTCAAAAATCTGGAAGAGGTCTTTGTCATGAGGACTGGTAAGAATCTGAGGGAGGAGGTCTAGATGAATTCACAGCGTGTTTTGGCCTTGGTGAAGAAAAACATGAGGAAGTTGATCAGAGATCCTGGTACTCTGTTCCTTCTTCTACTATTTCCTGTTGTTCTTACAACCGTGTTTGGATTTGCATTTGGAGGTATTGGAGAATCTGTACCCCAGAGCTTTAAGATTGGAGTTGTCAACTCAGATTACTCTTCTAGCCATCCAGAATGGGCTAATGGATTCATAGCAAATCTCACTGAAACCGACGGTATCATCTTAGTGCAGTATACTGATAATGAAACCGGACAAACTGACCTCCTTCAAGGAAAAATTGATGCATTAATTGTTATCCCCGCAGGTTTTGGCGATAGCTGTCAATCTTATTGGTTGGCTCCCCTTGATGGAAGTAGTTGGACAAACACATCCATTGGACTTTATCTTGACAGCGGATCATTAGTAGCTACTGTTGCTGTTCCATCAATAGTCCAACAAGTCTTTCTTAGGACACTCTTCGGAGATGCACGAATATCACTTGATGTACCGGTTCAATTAACAAATCCTCAGCTCATCTCTGCAAGTTCATTTTCGCAATGGGACTTTATGGTACCTGGTATGTTTGCATTCTCTGCAATATTCATTACTGTAATCGTAGCACAGTCGATGACCGTGGAGAGAAGTGAGGGGCTTCTTAAAAGAATGTCAACTACCCCTGTAACCTCATCTGATTACATGCTTAGTCAGACTATTTCCTACATGACGGTTGCAATCATTCAGGTTGCGATGATTTTCCTGACATCATACTTGATTGGCTATAGACCTGCTACAGGATTGATTGGGATTGGATTCGCATTGTTGATACTAGCAGTTTTTTCCCTATCCTGTGTTGGTTTAGGGCTTATTGCAGCAACTTTCACGAATTCAGCGGATGGAGCTACAGGTCTTGCATTTATGATTGCAATGCCACAGATGTTCCTTGGAACATTCATGCCACTTGGCGGGATAGCTGACACAATTGCCTCGATTATGCCTAGTAAATATGTGACCGATGCTCTGACTACTTTGTTCCTACGAGGTGCCGCTGTCACTACTCTTTCCATATGGATTGACCTTGTTCTGGTTGTTGTAGCTAGTATTGTAGTAGTTATTGCTGGAATACTAGTCTTTGAGAAATGGGGACGAGGAAAGTAGAATGGATCTCTCTGACTTAGTTGAGGGGTATGAGCTTCTATGTTCTACCTCTCAATTTGATCCTATATACTCTGAAACCGGACGGACGATTCTCCTACATGATGATGGATATGTTAGAGTCTATCTTACAAAAGGGCCTGATAAATGGGAAGAGATCAGTCTTGAGATTGATATTTTCATGGGTATTGGCCGCAGTCGGAAATCCACCAAGTCTGAATTAATTGATGATGATTCAGACGATGTCAGCCTATCCAGAAATCAGCTTATTGAATGCATCTCATACATAGAATACATGCTTCGTCTAGAGGAGGCTGGATTCAGCCTGGAGGTCTTACTAGATGGATGCATTTGGACCGCACGATACTCTATCGGAATGAATCCAGACTCTCAGCTGTTTAGGATTATTGTTCCTACAAAACACTATGATTCAGGTGAACAAAATGAATAATTATCCGAAAATAAAACACGAAGTTGATGTTATTAAATCTAAAAACTTGGAATTGAAAAGAAACCAACTGTCATCAATATCAAGACGAGCGGTAGCTCAGATGATTGATTTCACGATTTTGGCTATAGTTTTCATACTGGTTACATATCAGGTGAAAGGTGTCTGGCTCATGCTACCAGGAGATCATCTATGGATCATCTTTGATCCTATTTGTGGTGTGTTTTTAGTTACCATCTTTATCTATTTCATAGGACTGGAAGGATTAATAGGCTTCACACTAGGAAAACGTGTCACTGATATTCGAGTCCTCAGTGAGCAGGGCACCAAGATAACTATGAAGCAGTCAGTCAAAAGAAACCTAGGCAGATTAATTGATGGTATCGGTATTTACATTATTGGAATACAAATTGCAAGAAAATCTCCGTTGCTTCAACGGCATGGCGACAAGATTGCTCAGAC
>JAEORG010000069.1 GCA_016841005.1 Candidatus Thorarchaeota archaeon
GCATAATTTCTTACAATGAATTCTGTCACAGGTGAAATAAATATGACATACACTACGAGAGGAATACCCAATCTAATCAATCGGTCTTTGGTGTAGTTTAACCCCCCCTTTTTTTCAAAAGATCTTGGTATGAAGTATCCTGCAAGTAGGAAGAAGAATGCCATGAAATATGATTGATTTATTGCATTGAATAATAGGAACACAATTTGAGTTACTCCATCTATTGGGTAAAAACTACTCTCATTCACAAACCATGCGCCTGAACCCCCATATCCCATAGCTATGTGGTGAAGAATCACTAAGATTGTCAAGTAGATTCGGAGATTATCAATGTAGAAGATTCTTGATTTCTGAATTACTGGAGTAGTTACCATGATTTCTGCCATATAACGCTCCTCTAACCAAAGCTTTGCAAACTGTAACTACCTGATAAATCTGTTTAGAAATCCATGATAGATATCCGGAAGATATTTCACCTTCAGACACAATCATGCAATTTCATAGAAGGTGGATATTCGTGAAACAATTTTCGTTGCATCCAGTCAATATTGGAATGCTATTGACAAGGAATTCCAAATATCGTCCAAATCATCTTGGAATAGTTGTTGAGGATACACGACTAACCTATCAAGAGTTTAACAGAAGTGTTAATCGTGTTGCTAATATGCTAGAAGAGCATGGTGTGAAAAAGGGTGAGAAGATAGCGATAGTCTTACCAAATTGCCTTGAATTGCTTGAACTATACTGGGCAACAGCTAAACTTGGTGCAGTAGCTGTGCCTTTAAGCACATTACTAATGAGTCGTGGATATAAATCGCTCATCAATGATTCGGATACCAAGATTGTTATCACAAGTTCTCAGTACATGACCATCCTAGAAGAAATCAAATCTGAATTGACTAATGTCAGGGAATACATTCTCGTTGATAACACATCAAATGATGAATACCAAAACTATCATTCACTCAAAACAAAAGCTAGTGAGGAAGAACCTGATGTTCTTGAATTTGATGAGAATGAAGCCTATAATATAATCTATAGCAGTGGAACAACAGGTTTACCAAAGGGTATTGTACTCTCACACTATGTCAGGTCGTATTATGCAACGCTATTTGCTTCGAGCTTTAGAATGACTCCAGAAAGCGTAATCATCCATTCTGGCTCTATCGTCTTTAATGGAGCCTTCGTCACCATGATGCCAGCTATGTTTCTTGGGACTACATTCATTTTGAAGCTAAAGTTTGACGCCCAAGAATTCATTGAAACAGTCAAACGTGAAAAGGTCACTCATGTGATAATGGTCCCTTCACAATTGATTGCGATTCTAAATGCCCCGAACTTCTCGATTGAAGCATTGGAATCATTGGAGATGATTTGCTCTGTTGGAGCTCCATTGCATATGGATGTAAAAGAAAAACTCACCAAGCTCCTGCCAAATCGGTTTTACGAACTTTATGGACTAACGGAAGGATTCCTAACAGTCTTGGACAGAACTCACTATGCCACTAAGCCAGGCTCAGTAGGTATCCCCCCACCATTCTTCAAAATGAGAATTGTTGATGACCATGATGAGGATGTTCCAGTAGGAGAGATTGGGGAAATAATAGGAAAAGGACCCACTTTAATGACAGAATACTACAAGCGCCCAGAACAGACTGCTAATGCTATGAGAGATGGGTGGTTACATTCGGGAGATTTAGGTTATTTAGATGAAGATGGATTCCTCTTTTTGGTGGATCGGAAAAAGGACATGATCATTTCTGGTGGAGTAAATGTCTATCCAAAGGATATCGAGGAGGTTGTAGCACAGCATCCATCTGTTAGGGAAGTCGCAGTCTTTGGAATTCCAGACGAAAAATGGGGAGAAGCCTCTATAGCTGCGGTCATACTACGAGATTCAATAGCTGCAGATCCTGATGAACTAATGAAATGGGTAAATGAGAGAGTGGGAGCAAAATATCAACGAGTTCAACGGGTCATCATTCTAGATGAGTTCCCCCGTAGCATATCTGGGAAGATACTCAAGCGAGAATTACGTGAGATCTTTGCAGAAGGAAACCAATAGTAAGTTTAACTTACGACTGAGAAACTCAATCGAAATTCTGCCTTAGCCAATCAATTACCTGAGGAGAACAGAAGGCATGTGTTTCAGCATGTTTTGCTCCAGGAATTACCTGAAACGATTTGGCTTCACTCGGAATTTCATCAAAGAAGGCTCGAGCTGTTTCGACAGTAAAAATCTCATCATCTTCTCCGATACCCACCAGAACTGGAAAATCCAGCCGCTCAGGAAACTGATACTTTTTCATGAATCTATCTGCACTGAGGATGTTTAGGAACCGCGGGGAGTATTTGAAAATAAATAATGGATCATCCGTCCCTGTCATTCCCTCCCTTTTATATTCAATAACAGGACGCCTGTAAGCAAAAATCATCTTTCCAATCATCTTCAATTTCTCGCCTGCTGACATTCCTGGGAAAGCACCAGGATTGATGGTTCTCCCAATACTAAGAAATATGAGTCCATCAATTGAATCATTACAACAATCTATAGCCTCTGATACCACAACGTTACCTAGACTACTCCCAATGAGGACCACTTTTGAGAATCCCTTGCTTTTGACGAAATTTATTGTTTCAAGAATGTCATTCTGAAGTCTGATTTTACTTGGGTAGTCACCCCTTGTACCATCAGAGAGCCCATGACCACGTAAATCAAGTCCAAATGTAGAAAAGCCCGCATCAGCAAGTGGTGTACCTAATGAATCATACGCTCCACTATATGCTGTAATTCCATGAAATATGATCATTGCTGTTTTTGATGGAACTGAGGATTCCCATTTACGTAGGAACAAGATTATACCATCTGAGGTCTGAATTAGATCATAAGGTTTATCAAATCCTGCTCGAAGTTTCTCTATATCGATATCCATATGTTCCTTCTCCTATCAGCTCAAACGAAATACCTCTTGCTTGATATAAATCATGTCATCTCAGTTCGTTTCTAGGTCCGCTCCTTCAGTTTAGTTGAAAAGAACAATACGATAGCGTGCCTTGTTCTCCCTCACCTTTCGAATCGCTTCATTCACCTCTGACATAGGCATCAATTCTATCTTTGGCGTTATGCTATGCTCCAGCGCAAATGAGAGCATCTCCCGCATCGTAGCTCGATTTCCAAGGAATGAACCTGTAATCGATAATTGGTGCGCTACTAGGTCAGTAGAATTGAATTCTACGTCTGGGAAGCCTATAAGGATGAACCGCCCGTTCTTCTTTAATGTGTTCAATAGTATTCCCCAATTGATTTTGGCAGAAGCAGTACATAGAAGCAGGTCGAAACTAAACTCAGCATCATTTAACCTATTCAAATCGTTTGATTCCATGAAGTGATGTGCACCAAATGCAATTGCTTCTTTATTCTTATCTGAAGATGAAGATATAGCGGTCACTTCGTAATCAAGAGCTTGGGCGAACTGTATTGCGAGATGGCCTAAACCACCAACTCCAATGACACCTATTTTCTGCTTCTTTCGTGCTGCGTAAGATCGAAGCGGTGAGTAGACCGTGACTCCAGCACATACTAGCACAGCGGCTACTTCTGAAGGCATAGCATCAGGGAGTGGGTAAGCAAATCGACTATCTACCACTATTGAGGAGGAAAAACCTCCATAGGGAACCCAAGTCCCACACGAAACAATATCCTGACAGAGCTGCTCGTCTCCCTGCAAACACCACTCGCATTGCATACAGGAACGCCCTTGCCAACCAATGCCGACCCGGTCCCCTTCCCTCAATTCAGATACTGCAGATCCGACAGCTGATACAGTCCCTACAATCTCGTGTCCGGGAACAAAGGGATATTTGGTAATTCCGTAGTAATCGTCGATAGCGTGGATGTCGGAATGACATACACCGCAGTGAGACACAGAAACTCGCACATCATGATTACCCATTTCAGTTGGCTTGAGTGTAAGAAGCTCTAATGGCTGTCCTACAGCTCTTGTTGCGTATCCCATTACCTTCATATCTTTCACAACCCAACTTTTTTTTCAAATACTTTGTATTGAAATTCTGGGACAAGAGTCTTTTCATAGCATCTTAGCAGATACAATTCCCCCAAAGTTCTCATGATCTTCAAAATTTTTAATGTACTTAGAACCATTCCACGACTGTATTTCCTTTTTGAGCTATTGCAAATTTAATCAAAGTTAATATTCAGGAATAAGAAATGGATTGCAACCTAGGAGGGTTGAAGACGATAAGAAGGAAACATGTAATTTCCATTCTAATCTGCGTGTATCTTATTCTACCGCTTTTCGTGGAAGTAAGCTCAGTTACAATCTGGTCTGATGACTTCAACGATGAGAATCTTGATGGATGGACAACCATTGGATTTAACAGAACATCGGTCCCACCCGAGGAATCACCAGCAAATTACTCCATTGATGAACATAATCTTAGAATAACTGGGGAGAATCAAACCCAGGCATATCATCCGAGTACTGTGGGTACTGGGACTTGGAGCTTTGATCTTGATTGTGTTGACACTCCGCGTCATCATTTTCACATAATGTTCATGGGTTCAAACATAATGAATGTTTCAAACATGCCTGGTAGTATACCAAGGGAATATGGATTGTTGATTTTCACAGGTCCCTATGGCGCTTTCGACGATGAGTTTGTGCTGTATAGGCGCGATGCAGGGTCAGCTGATATCAGTCAGGTCATTGATAGGTATTCTGTACAAGGTCTCTCTGGGTGGGCTAACATCACCATCAGTCGCAATTCAATAGGATTCTTCCAAATATTCATAAATGGGACTCAGTGTTTGACTGGTTCAGATACTGTTTTCGAAACTTCAGAGTATTTTGCCATCTTTAGTGAACCAGGACCAGCAATCGATAATATCGTGGTCACAGACGAGCCTCTACCAGACCCACCTAGTACAGAAACTACACCAACTACGCCAACTACTACTACTGGTGCCACTCCAGATATGACGGGGATATATCTTGTTGTTGGTGGAGTTGCGGTTGTAATTGTTATCGTTATTG
Organism: Candidatus Thorarchaeota archaeon; assembly: GCA_016841005.1. Next base: position 5,055 of record JAEORG010000069.1, read on the forward strand.
TGGTATTAATGAAGAAAAGAAGCTGATAGTTTAAAACATCTAACAATGTGAGAGCCTAAAGACTCTCACATTTATTTCTACTATCTCAAGATGGTTATTCGAATCTAATTTTTATCCATTAATCAGATCTTATCCATTAACCCAAATGCCTTCGCTGCAATAATTGGATTATAATACTCAATCCACTCTACAATCTTTCCATTGTTATCAAAGGTTAGGATTGTAAGGTAATCATTTTCATATGTGCCGCTACCGTTCTTAAAAGTCAGTCTACCTGAATGCTTCATTGCAATTTTCTTAGGATCCTCGAATGGTAGAATCTCTTCAATCGGGAATTTGATTTCGTCAAAGTTTGAGGCTGCTTTTTGGATTCCATTATAAATTTCCTCTCTACCTACAGTTTCAGCGGGAAACATTCCTGAGTGGTATGGGTGAATCCATTTCCCGTCTTCTGCAAATAGATTGGAAAACTCCTTTAATCGTCGCTGTTCAAGAAGATGTACAAAGTTACGGATAGTCTTGATATTTTCTTCACTTGTCATAGTTCAAACATCCAATACAAATCTCTCTTTGGAATTATATGGCTTAAATTAACAATGGTTAATTTTATTTAAGACTTTTCGTGTGTTGTGATGCTTTAGTGTGCATTGATCTTTTTCAACTGCTTCAGTATTAATGTATAAATCCAAGCAATCTCTTCACCACATGATTGAGATGAGTGCAATTGAGTTTGTCAAAAGAATGGTCAAGTTTACTCGAATCTTTCGTGAGAGGGCATTTCAATCTCTCAAAGTGAATGGATGTAATGACTTATCATTCCGACCTTCAACAGGGATGTCGTCTATAGGATGGATTCTGGCCCATCAGGCAGCAGTCTATGACTTCGTTTTGAACACGCTGATTCTAGAAAAACCTCTCAAGTACCCAGACTTCTTTGAGTCATATAGTGGTGGAGATAGTGAACAAGGTGATTGGATAGAAACACCGCTTGAAGAGATTGAAGGTTATTTTGATTCAACTGAAGAAGATTTCCTCGAGTGGGTTGAAAATATTCCGCACGAAGAGATGTATCGCACACTTGACGATTCCTGTGTTTCTCAATATCATCAAGGCATGCCTATAATCGATGTGATAGCTGATATGTTCGCACATCTGAATCATCATAATGGTCATCTCAGTGCAATCAATGGTGATTGGTGTAGACAAAAAACCTAGGTACGTGGTTTCTATGAAATCTCATTGATTACATCTATAGTATTCTCAGCAATACTTTTCGAGAGAGCTTTTTCAATAGTCTTCTTTGCCAGTTTGTATGCTCCTGAAACCTCGATCTCGACTTCCATGAATACTCCAATACCTGAATCTATGTCTTCGAAACTAATAGAGTAGCAAGTATTGATTGGGGTGGAGGGAGAGAGTTGGAATTTTGTAGAACGATCAGTTCTCGGTCCTATCTCAATGGTTGATATTTCTACTCCTTGTTGCACAGTAGTCCGTTGTACAATTGTATTCACAAACTTGTCCATGAATTGCGTGAAATCAGAAGGTGTGTGTTTCAATTCGAAAATCAGATTCTTGGTGTCCTTCTCCTTCTTGCCTTTCTTACGTTCGTCATCTACTACGACTACTCTCACACGACCGATATTCTGGACTCGTGCATATGGAGTCTGAGAGTCACCTCGTCGATGGAGAGTTGCACGAAGTGCTGGAAAATAGGTGCCGCTCTCTGAGAAGGTGTAGTCTGTTTTAACCTTCACACGGTTGCTCTTGGTGTCTTTGAGCTTTGACACTATTGGATAGTCACCTTCACCCTCGAAATCCCATTCGACTTTGACAATCGAACCAGCTTCAGGCGGAGCTTCGATTATAGCGGAGAATTTCACTTTCTTCCCTTCCTTTACTTCTGCACGCTCACTTCCATTTGCTGTAACAGTGATAACGGGTTGTACACCCTTTCGTTCAGCAGCAATGGACGGTACTATTACTTGACCATCTACTACCTTATACGAGGTGCTTGCAGGGGGCGATATGCCCTTTTCCACCCAAGCACTCAGATCTCGTAGAGCCTGTTGTAGTACACCACCATAATTGATGATACGGGTTGTAATAACTGGAGGGGAGTCGAGTGGTGTGATTACTGGTGGTGTATGTAATGCATTGTCAATGTACCAGAGTCTGTAATTGTCATCGAATTTCTCTCCCAATGCATCTTTGACTTTTGACCGATACCAGTCGGCCTGCCAAGCATAGGCAATCTCGTCTGTGATCATCTCTACTACAATCATCTTGCCGCTAAAATGACCAGTTTGGATTGAACCAGCCCCTGTATCAGCTGTAAACACTTCTGGTCGCTGTGGATATAGCGGCTTACCATCATCATCTCGGAACTGATCAAAGACTTTGTATTCTTGTGACGGAAGGGAATGGCGATGATAAGTCTGAGCAGCGAGATAAACTGAGTTGTCAATTTCTACTTTGTCCCCAACTTTGAGGTGAGCCAGACGCCGAAAGTTATCCTCACCAAAGGCGACCATTACCATATTATCAAAGGCTCCAGCAATATACAGAACTGCTCCTTCAGCATCTCCACTCCTCAAGAATATAGATGCCCCTTGTATATCATCCTCAGGTAAATCCTCCATTATCAAGGCCGCAGGGACTTCAATATCACTTTCTGCCCCCCCGGATATTGTTACTGGAATTCCCATTTTCTTTAAATCACTGGGCATCATCAATTTGCTGATTGTTGTTTCGTGGTGTATTCGAAAAGGTTGGAGTGATTCAGGATTGTCAGCACCTAGGTAACCGGGTACTTTCCAGAAATCATCAAAGTACTCAGGGTCCTTTCTAATCAGTTGATCAAATAAGGTTGTCAAGACCCCTGTGTAACCGAATGCAATCATCCTGTAGTGGAACCAAGCACGAGGTGGGAATCCAAATTTCGTAACTTCAGTGAGCGCCGCTTGTTCCTCTTCATTTAGGTTTGCATACATATCACCGCTACCACCAGGCTCAACTGCATCTACAATGGACGGTATTTTATCTTTCAATATACGCATCGCGTGAGCCTGGACTGAGAAGTTGTGTGGTATGGCAATCGGTGTTGCATGAATAAATGGGACCACGCCATCCCAGACACCATCTGTGTTCTCAATACAGCTGATGGTCTTGTAGGCTCCACCACTTCCACCCCAAGCATAACCGTAAGGACGATGATTGCCATACATTTCGGAGGCTAAAATACGCGAATACTTAGCAACGGCAGCACTGGTTCTATACCCGACAATTGTGGGATCATCACCGGTGAACATATCCCTTCGCCCGAGATTGGATATAGCAAGATAGCCTCCACTGTCTACAGCAAAGCCTATCGAGTAACTTGAGTTTTCAGCATTTGGAGCATCTGCTGTATGCTCATCCCCTGAAATAGGTTGGATATATTGGAAGAATCGTCCCTCATATTGCTCCTTAGAAGGGAAATATAGTGAGAATCGAGCATTTGTATCCTCAAAGCCACCATGGACATACCGATGTCTTACAGGCTCTTCACGCCACTCATCGATATCTACGAAAGGCTTTGTGTAAAGTGGATCTCCTAGATCAATAGCATCATCAGATTGCATTCATATTTTCTCCTAATTCACGCTGATATCTTGATAATATTGTAGGTGCTATCATTTATAATAAATAACAATGATGGTTTCTTTACGAATACTCATGAGTAAAATAAAGCTCCTACTTTGGTAGAACACCATATCTCTCAATGAAATCGGACTTGATGATGTCCATTATGATAGTATCATCGCGTTTACCATTTATGAAGGCGGCTTCTCTAAGAGATCCCACTGTCTGAAATCCAAACTTCTCGTAGAATTGAATAGCATGTTGATTGAATCTATAAACATAGAGGCAGACATTATGAAGTCCAATGATATTGAAAGCGAAGTCGAGTATTAGAAGCATCGCTTCTTTGCCATAACCTTTTCCTCGATTCTTCTTATCAAAGATAATGATGTTGTCCACCATACCAGTACCGCTAATCCAGTTGATGTTTGATAAGTCAATGAATCCCACAAGATTACCCCCTAACTTATCCTCAATTCCAAATGTGAAAACCCATCGACCTGCAAAGCCTTCATTGCGTGATGATATGAAATCCTGAATCTCTTTTAGTGTACGTGGAAATGGGTTCGGAAAAAACTGCCTAAGCTGATAATCATTCCAAAACCGAATCATGGTATCTGCGTCTGAGATTTCTAGACGTCGTAGTCGTACTATATCTCCTTCATACATCTTTATCATTAATAGCGCATGAAATTGTCATATTAACAATATAGGAAAAAGCAAGTCTTACATAATCTCGGAAGAGAAATAAGAAACCAATCCTATGCCCACAGTTGGTTAGGAAAATGAACTCTCTCCAACAGTTAAGATCCAATAGAAAAGCGATTGCATTGATTATTGGAATCATTGTACTCGCGGTTGGTGTCGTTTCAACTTTCTCTTTGACTTACTCTGCTGATGCTGAGAATCCCTATACGATAGCAAATGAAATACTTGAGTCAGATGACGGAACTCTCATTCAAGCACTTGTGTATACACCTGTTGATACTTCAGGTAATCACCCAGGTGTAGTGGTCGGACACGGATTCTGTGAAAACAAGCAGTATATGCAAGCATTATCAATTGAACTTGTGAAACGTGGAATTGTGGTTGTGAGCATTGACTTTCGTGGTCACGGGTCTTCAGATGGATATCTGGGCGATTTTGGACGAAGCACTGGACTTGTCTTAGATATGCTTGCAGGAGTGGAGTACCTAGAAGATTTAGGATTTGTTGACAGAATTGGACTTGCAGGACACTCGATGGGCGGAGGTACATCTATGCTCACTGCTTTACAGAATCCAACGAGAATTAATGCAACTGTTGCTATAGGTGCTCTCTCGACATTCACCGCTAGCAGCAATATCACAAACATTCGAAACTTGCTTGCTGTATATGCTTTGTACGATCAGGGAATAACTGAGGAGGATGGACAGAATTTTCTTAGAACATATACAGGGAATAATGCAGCTGAAATAGGGACATTGTATGGCAACTTCAATGATGGGAACGCAGCTAAAGTATATGTGAGTGGATGGGGAGAGCATCTCTTAGAACCAATCAATTCTGAGATTATCTATGAAACAGTACAATGGTTTGAGCAGGCCTTCAATGGAGCACAAGCAACCGACCTCCAGATCACGTCTCAATATCTCATCACATCATTAATGGTTTCACTCGTGGGTTTGTTCCTTGTCCTATTCACCTTTGTTTCATATTTGGGAAGCTTCATTTTCAAAGGAGCACAAAAACATCCTCTATCCGTGGATGAGATGGAGAAGTCCCCTGTAAAACCAATTATAGGATATCTGCTTGCTGCATTCATTGGATTCGTGCTCTTGTTACCACTCTCCGGACTATTCGTGGATATCGCTCCAATTTCGATGTTCAACTCAGTCTTTGCAGGTCAGGTTGTTGGATTAGCTACTGGTGTTGTGATTGCATCTCTGATATTCTCTTTCAAAAGTGGCAAGTTTCAACTTGATGAAATCCGGACACGAATTAAAGATATGTCATCAACTTCACCCTTCATGTCTGTCCTTTATGGGGTCATTACAGGAATAGTGTGTGTTGGTGCCTTCATTGCAATGTATAATTGGAGCTTTGTGGCGTCAATGCCAACTACAAGAGAAACCGGAGTCATCTTTTCACTTCTGTTTTTGCTATTTCCATTCTTCTTGGTAAGGGAGTTCTATCTGAGAGGATTTATTCAAGAACGTCTGAGTTACTCTAATAGAATTAGAGAGTATTTCGTAATGTTGTTCATCACTATTATTTGTGATATTCTAATCTTCATTCCAGTCATGATGATTGGTTGGCAAACAGTCACTCTTGGTTTCATTGCACTATCTCTTACAGCTGTAACAGTGTTCATTATTTTACAACAGATTCTAGTCACATGGGTCTACATGAACTCAGGTCGTAATATTCTTGGATCAACAGTGTTCTACTGTATCTTATTTGCATGGATGGTGATTTGCTTCTATCCATTTGGACAATCTATGAGCTTAATCAGATAATCAATCTTACATGTAATGTAAAATAAAGAGGGAATAATTATGAATCAAGGATTGGCATTAGACCGAGTTGAGTGTGCAAGGAACGCAGGAATTTTCATACTCCTTAGGATACTGATTGGTTCTTTCATATTCGTTTCATTAGGTACGCTCTTCTATGTACCAACTGAATCAATGTTGCAAGCAATGCAAGGTGTGAAGACCAATGTGTTTCATTTCATCGCCTTTGTGATTGCATTAATCCCCATGTCATTCGTTAGCTTGGTCTTTGGACTACCACTAAGGAACGCACTGGAGGCAGTGAATAAGAAACTATCATTTTATACCGCTAGAATTAGGATGCTAGAAGCCTTAGTATTTATCACGAGTATGATTTTACTAATCGCTGAAATTCCTCTTTTCTATCAGGTGCTACTAGTGGCACTAATTCTCTATGGTATACATATGACTCTCATCGGATACCTTGTATTTCAATCTGGATTCCTTAGCAGAGTTGTTGGTGTCTTTCTTATGTTAGGTGGTGTAGGAGGATATCTGTTTGGTAGTATTACAGGCTTCCTAGCACCTGGATTAGTACTGTACTCGACAATTGGAATTGGGTTCGCTATCTTCGCAGAAGCTATCTTAGCTGTCGTTCTTATAATAACAGCAAGAAGAACAACCTTTGACGATGATGATTCTAAATCTAGAGTGATTAGAATCTTGAAGAAATTAGGTGAAGCGACAACAGCTGAGATTGTAGCAGAAGCAACGAAAGATGCAGACGAATGCAAAGACCGTGCGCCACGGACTCTAAGAGCGATGGAACTAGAGGAGGAGGTCACAAAGAGATTTTCAAAAGAAAAGAAAGGATATGTTTGGTCATTAGTGACCAAACAGTAACAATCCTTAGAGTCGTTTTGTCATAGACAAACTCTCTCGTATCTTCTTGAAACCAAGACTCTCAATCTTTGAGATTGCGTCTGTTCGATGCATTGAGCAGTTGATGGAAGCAGTCCTTACTCCTCTATAACCTCTCTCGATTTCAAGAATCCGTGGGATAACCTCCCGAAGAAGATCATTATCTTGTTCTTTTAGAACTGGAGAAGAGAAGCGAATTCTCTGTTCGATTCGTGACTGAGATGCTTGAATATATCCTCGAGGGCGCTCATCTCCTGGCGTAGAAAAGGCATAGGTGTTGACAAGTTGACCACCAAGTCGCTTTGCGAAGAAACGCATTACTCTGGATGGGACGAAGTCCTTTACGAATTTCTCACGTCCCTGTACCTCCAGATGTGATTCAGGGAAGCAATCATCCAACATCGGATCTACATCTTCAAAGACAACCTTGGTAATCTCGGTAATAATCAGATCATTGGATGTATTCACGGTATCGTCATTTTCGTAGTCATACTCGAAACGACCAGTGTGGAAAGTTGTTTCAAACCCTTCAGATTTGTATAGGTCTACTGCATTGACATTGTCAGCTCGTGCACCTAGAGTCACTTTTTTCAGACCTCTTTCTCGAGCTCTTTTGAAAGATAGACGAAGTAATTTTCGTGCAAATCCTTGTCTTCGATAAGTTGGAAGCGTCATCAAATCCCCAACATAGACTTCATTTTTGTCAATCTGCAACAGAATTCCACTAGCAATTTTATTATCTCTTTCAGCTACGTAGAATTCCATTTTCATTCCTAATACTCTTGAGAGAAATTTGAAGAAAGGACTCTGTACCTTTTTCATAACCTTCCGCACTTCTGCGGCATCCAGTCTATCTTCCTCAATACTATCTTTGAAAGCTATTTCCATGAGTGTGATGAATTCATCCGACTCATCATATCTCATCGCTCGAATATCTTGAAATTCTGCATCAGTAGTAGTTGTCATGATGAGTCGCCTTAGGGTGGTCAGTCACTATATTGATAGTGAGAATAAGTGACCATAAATTTGGTCACTAACGCATCTCAGTGAAGTAACAACACAAAATGCAGTGGAAGAAACGAATTACTCAAGAAACCTACTCATGATAATAGTGTCTCTTCTCTCTTCATCATTCCGCAGAAAACCTTCCTGAATGAAGTTTTGGCTTTTGTAAAAGCCAATTGCACCTTGGTTATCTGCAAAGACCTCTAGCCTAGCTTTGTGGCATCCACTCGCCCTGAATGTTTCCATCATTTTATTGAACAGATTCTCACCGATTCCTTTTCTTCGGTACTCTGGCCCCACACAGATCCCCCAAACTTCTCCAACGCCCCTCTTACCAGCAACAGAATCCGCATATCCTGCGATATCATTTTCGACCTGATACACAAATACATGGAATCCTTTTGGTGGATTATCAAAAGCAAATTCTGTGTATCCTTCTATAGAGGGTTCTCGCTGATGAAAAACTCTCTCTTTTACTCCTATTCGTACTAGCTCTACTATGCCTGATACATCTTCACGTGTAGCAACTCTAAGCTCCCCTTTCATCTAATCACGACCAAATAATCTAGTTATGACCTTTGATATCTATCTTACTCATTCGTAATCATCTTTTACTTTAAATCCACAATCACTCGGATTGCTTTCTAGATTTCATAATCAGGAACTCAGGTCTATGCTGATCATCCCAGTACGCTTCTCTCGGGTATTTTTGAACTAGTTCATCAGATACCCTTGGTTCACTCATTTCAACAATGTGTAATCTGTTCTTAATCAATTCATTGACGTACGAGCTTATTGGTCGGTGAAATTGAAGTAAAGGTACAGGAATCCAACTGAAGTCTTTCATTACTGCGGGTCGTTCATCAAAGTAATCTATGATAAATCGAATTCGATCCTCATTTCTCTGAGAATCCCGTGGAATTTTGATACCCCTACATGAAGGAAATACGAATGCAGGGTGAGTAATACTGAACACAAAGATTCCGTCATTTTTCAATACATATGCTATCTGTTTTAATGATGTTTTGAAATCAGCTATATCCATTAAAGCCATGTTGCATACAACTTTATCGAATACTGATTCTCCAAACATTTCTGCAAGTGCTTCAGCATACAACTCATGATATTCAATACCCAGCCTCTCCTCGTTCTCTTTTGCAATAGCGTGGTCAAGCATTTTTGAAATATCAATTCCAGTTACCTTGGCTCCGCACCCTGCTAAATGTCTCGCAACTCTCCCTTCACCACAAGCAACATCCAATATCATTTCGTTATTCTGTGCATTCAACAGGCGGTATACTTCAGGTAAGATGATATTTGTATGATGATATTCATCATCCCTTCGGAAATTCTCAACCCAAGTAGGAGCTAATGCATCCCATGCGCGTTTGGGGTTAATCTCCTCAAGAGATTCAAGTCTTTCAACTTGCAGAGGTCTTCCGAGTGAAAGAACCCTTTCAGAACCCCAAGAACGATGAGGAAACTCCTGTGGAGCAATCACATCATTTTCACCAGGTTTCCATACAACAATATCTCCCTTATTTGGAAGATCACCTGTCTTGAATGGATGTGTCCCAATATACTCTGAGAAGTCTAAAGCAGGGTTATATTTTCCACATTTGCAGCAGGGGATTTCGTAGTAGTAATCATACACCAAGAATTCTTTCCTAACCATCCTTTCCTCAGAGCAATCTAAACAGGTGAAGGATTTGCATTCTGGACACCAAGAAATGCCATTGAAGTGTATTTCGTCTCCGCAGACATTACATTCGAATTTCCAGTGAACTTGACAACGTGGAGTAAAGCTATGTACATCATTTGAGGCTGGATTCACTGGATAATCTTTCACTACTTTAGCATATTCAGAACAATAGAAACACGGTACATTTCCTGAAGAGGTCAAACTCTATCTCCTAATCACAACTGATTAAATTGTGCAAATTTCTCCACCTGATGATAAGTCTTTCAGTGCTTGAATTTTGATTAGCTGAGCAGGCACATCTTGATTTCATGTGGACTGAAGACTAGACCGACTTGATTCGCTTCAATAGAAAATTCCTGTTTCTTTTTTCCATCAATCTTTACTTCTGCTAATGTCTTAAAGGAATCAACGGTGTCTAAAGTTACAGAAATATCATCATTCTCAATATTATACATGGTCACAAGAAGTCCATCATTCCTGACCCTCATCGATGATATCTTGATGTTCGGGTTATCCAACTGAATAAGTGGAGTAAGGAGTTTGGAGAATTCGTCTGAGCGATTCAGATGCAGAGCCAATGCCTTCTCAGATGCAGCTTCTGCAATATTATCACTCACATATATTGGCTGTTCTTTCGTATGTACAGCGAATCCATAATGGTACTCATATTCAGTTCCTATTTCTTGAGCTCCGGGTGTTTCCTCACTTGGCCCTGCCTGAAGAGGTCGCTCAGGAATATCTGCAAGAGAGAGCCAACCTATTGAGCGAATAAGTGTAACAGCAATCCTATTTCCATTGACGAGTTCAGCCTCGGGCAGACCTGTGTTGAAGACAGTAATACTTCCTGCTCCCTTGTCATCATCAATTCTGATGAATCGTTTCTGTGCCTGTATTCCGGATGGTCTTTCTGGAAACGGAGAGTTGGTTTTCTCAAGCTCCGCTTCATCAGGGATTTTTTCAGGTTTCCCATCTCGTTCAATTACGCCAAAGTGTGTAGCAGTTCTTGATTTTTCTGCCGTGAAGGGAAGGCCGAAGCAGATTCGGAATCTGTGATCCTTAGATCTGTTAGTAAAACGTGTTGTTACCTCAATTCTAGGTGAATTTCGATAGAACCTAAATGTAGATTCAATTGGAACTCTAACTTTACCGGTCCGTTTTTCTCTGGAGTTGTCAAGGCTTTCGTAGAGTTCTATTTCCATATCCTGTCGAATCTCTGCGACTACAGGGCCAGTAATAGTTACTTGGCGCTTCACTTTCTTTACATCGACTTTCTCAGGCTCCACTCTGCCGAAGGTATATTCATCTCCACGGTCCCCATAATCTTCAAAGAAGTGGAGTCTATCATAGGATAATTCCAGCTCCTTGTCGAAGAGACTAAGAGAGCCATCTTTGTTAAATGATACAACATAGAATTGATTATCTACCTGATTTTGATTCACTAAGAAATCATTCTCTGGCTTGTTTAGGGGAGTTGAAACTGGAACCAGTTCAGTGAAAGCCCAAGTGCGGAGAGGAACATTTGCTGCATAAACGTTCTGTGTTGGTCGCGCTGCAATAACGTGAAGCTTCTTGTACTTCTTGCTGTCGATTACCTCATGTGCATCATGCTTGAATTTTTCCCAATCGAGTTCACCAACAAGATGGAAATCCGCATTGAATCGTAATTCCAAGACTTCTGGATTTTCACCATCGTAGAAATCAATGCCATTGATATAGAAGTTCATGAACTTCCTTCCGGGCAAGAGATTCATTCCCATCTTTGCCATTCTCATGCCCACTGTTGTTTCAAATAAGATATCGTCTTTTGATTCCAATCTTTGAATGCTATGGATTTCTCCATCTGGTGTTTGCAAACCGGTGATATTCTGGTGCTTAGGCATTGAGAATTCTATGTATACTGGAGAATCCTTGCTTCCCCCTGAATTGTAGGCAATGACACTAGTTTCCGCAGAATTAGATTCCTTTGCGATTTCTTCTAGAGCCTTGTTTGCCTTGTCAAGAAGACCCTCTGCTATAGTTTCCGCCCAAGAGAATCGAGATTTCATCTCTTCATGGGTAGTATCAACGGAGCATCCACAAATCGAATCATGTGGATGATTTCTCAACAGCCATTTCCAAGCAGTCTTTAGATAGCTAGTAGGGTACTGCTTATTCAGAGAAAACCATAGATAGGTGCTAATGGGCTCTACCTGTTTTATTAGTAGATCCTCGACATTCTGGTTCCAGATCTTGATCCACATTCTGGCTGAATAGGTGTCTTGGAGAAGAGGTGATCGAGCTGCAGAGCGAAATTCGCCGCTATATATTGGAGGTGAATACTCGGAGGTGTCTATTGCATTTTGAAGGTGATTTACATAATCATCAAGAGAACTTAGTGAAATATCAGCCCCCTCATTTTTCATTCTGTCTACATAACCTTGAACAAATGCTTGAGGAAAGAGATGATCTGAGCCGTTCATCAACAGATAAACTGGAACTGGAGAAAATGGTTCTAGAAATGATATTCCGTCCTTGACCATCTCGGTAAATTCTTTGTACTCCTCTGCAAATCGAGAGGCATTCCCGTATCCTCCTGGAAGATATACGGTTGGAATCATGGCTTTTGATGATGAATGGGATTTCCAGTTGAAAAGCACTGTCATTATCTCAGGAGGAATTCCTCTCCACAGAACTGCAGCTTTGAAATCTGTGAGATCACTCATTATTTGAGGGATTGCGCTAGTATGACCGAACATATCCGGCATGTATCCAATCTGCATCTGAGGAATACGAAGCTGTGTTGCAAGATCGTGGCTATACTCAATATTTCGAATTAGACTCTCACCGCCAACAAGCCATTGATCTGGCAGCAAGTACCAGGGACCCGCTGCAATCTTTCCGCTGCGTATATGATCGAGTAATTCATTTCTTCGCTCTTCTCTAATCTCAAAGTAGTCTTCTAGAACTACTGTCTGACCATCTAGCATGAATTGGTAATCTTGGTCTTTTAGGATGTCAAGAAGATCATCTACAAGATCAACTAACATATGCCTGAATCTCTGAAATGGCAAGTACCATTCTCTATCCCAATGAGTATGAGGAACTATGATTATTTTCTTGGAATCCATTTTATCACTCTCTAGTTTTCTTCATGTGTATCTCTGTAGAGCTTCTCATAAGTCTTGGAAATCTTACCCTCCTTCTTGAGCTGCTCAATGTATACCTTTTCCTTCCGTTGCCTTATCTTTCCTAGTTCAACTTTCTTTGCAATCCACTCCTGACCATCCAAAGTGTACCATTTCCAGAAGATGACTGCACAAATTAAGAGCAAAATTGCAGGTAACAATGCGTACGCAATTTCAATTCCAATCAGCGCAGAGGCGGGTTGTACACTCTCTGTATTATCAAACCCAAAACCACTAATGATTAGCAGGAAAGAAGCATTGGCAATGGAAATCGCAGGCTTAGTAATCAATGCGTTCATTCCAGCGTAAGTCGTTTCTCTTCTCTTCCCTGTCAATATCTCATCATAATCCATTACATCTGCTAACAATGGAGACCAAATCATAAGCACAGGTGCTAAACCTACTCCCACAATGATTAAGCTGATTAATGCCGCAAAGAATATGGAACCTGAGAAGAATAAGAACACCAAACCAATACTAGTTGCAATAAGTCCAATGATATAGACTTGTTTTAGTCCTCGGGTCTTCACCATCTTATCGGCTAGAAGACTAAACACAATCATTACAACAAACACTGCAAGTAAGGGGACTGATGCTAAGAAACCTGTTAGGACCATCACATACTGAATTAGATAAATCATCGAACCAGTTACTATAGTAAATGCCATCTCACGGAAGAAAGTCATTCCCTCAAATGCAAGAAACTCCCGATTCTTTAGAGTTTCAACCATCGAGTCCTTGAAATTCAGCGTTTCCTCTGTTCGTGCATACTCATTTTCAGTCAGAGCGTAACTTGCACCAAAAAGAATAGTTCCTGCAATTATTCCTAGCAGAATCATCGCTGGTTGGAAGAGAGGATTAAGTGTAGTCGATACCTCTTCGGTGAGTAGAATCAATGTCAGGACTGTTGCGATAAGTCCGCCAAAAGTTCCTAGGATTACATTATACAAAGCGAGATTGGACCTTGCTTCTTGAGTAATACACATCTCAGCTGGCAATGCGGTTTGTACCAGACCAACCATTGTGAACATGGTATCGAATAGAAAGAGGACAAGAAGGAGATTCCAGAACAAAGCTATCTGTGTATTTCCTAAGAAGGGGAACCAACACATAATGAAAGTAATGGTGTAAAATGGTGCTCCGTATCTAAGGACAGGAATTCGTCGTCCTAGATCTGTATCTATTCTCTCTTGTAGAATTCCGAAAAGCGGGTCATTGATTGCATTCCAGACTGCAAAGATGAGCCATGCTAGTGAAACCCATTCTTCGCTTAGTCCTAGTTTGATGTTATAGTAGAAGGTGATTGCGGATCCTAGTGCAATGCTTACGAGAAGGTTAACAGAAGCCTGAGATAAACCATAGGCTAATTTCGACCTGAATGGTAGACGTTCGTCAAAATCTACGGAATCATCATCAGTCAGATTCGAGTTCTCATCTTCCATATTGGGTATTCCCTAAAATTGGTTGTATCAGAACGCGTCGTAATAAATCTGGTTGAAATCTAATTGCAGAGCTTTTTTGATGTACATGTGTGTTTCCACATGTCCTGCAAATGCAATTTCACTAGCAAAGAAATAACGCGAAGACCTATTTGGGTCAAGAAACCCTAAGACATTGGAGAATAAAGGTGAAACTAAGTCGACTACAATCTGTTGCAAATAATGCTGTGAGAGGGTCGATATGGTCACACAAACCATATGGAAATGATCCTTTCTTATATCATACACCTCCCTTTGAGATAGTTGTGGATCTTATTACTGGAACATTAACCCCTGACATGGAAGGTGATAGTATAGAACAATACTATTCTACGATTTCGAGATGGTTTCATGATGTTCTCAAGAAAGAAGGCATCCCGTTAGACGTGATTGAGAGAGCAATCATCAGAATAACTCCTGATAGGGAAAAGATTTGTCTAATTGTTGCGCAGGGAAGAACTTTCGAATCATATTCAAAGCAGAGGAAGAAAGGAAGGGAATAAGTCGGGTGAGTCCCATCCGATTATGTCTACGCTTGAAGTAGAATCACTCCATTCATGTAAGTTCTGGAAATATCAAACCAGTTGACATTGAGAATTCATGAAGAGCGATTTACTAGAAACTTAATAATAAAATTCTCAATGCATCCAATAATTTCATACTGTAGCGTTTGCAATTGAGATGTTCAGCCGAATTTTTCATTTTGCATTCGGAGGAGATAAAGATTGAATAAATACTATAGTCTGATTCTAATGGGATTGCTGCTTTGTTCTGCTATACCAGTAATCAGTAGTTATGGCGCAACACATACAGTGAATACAGAACAACCAGCAGAATTAGAGTCGACAATCTCGCAGGACTATTTCGATGGTCCTGATCATATTTTACCTGTTTCAATACTTGTGTACACAGAATTTGTCGATCCTATTCCAAGTATATACAATGAGTACAATAATACTATGAGAGCAATTGACAACACATATGGTCCTGATTATTATTACGATAATTTGACAGATTATACACAATTGTCTGCAGAATTACCAGGCCATGATATTTTATTGATTCCTGAACAAGAAGGAGCATCTACAGAGAACATGACAGATGCCGGAACAGCCTGGTCCAACACACTTACAACTTTTGTGAATGATGGTGGAATTGTCATATTGATGGATTTCGGTCCGTCATCTAATCGCGGTGTAACAAGTCACATTTACAATTCATCAAATCTGATGGAGATTAATGGATTCCATGTGATTCGGTTTCTGCCAGTCTATCGGGTTAATGATACAGATGCACTTGCCAGAGGAGTCGATGCATCTTTCACAGCTCCAGATGGATCACTTGGATTTGAAACACCTGAAACAACAGCAGTAGTTGATAATGGAACACTACCGATGGTCATCCATAAGACTATGGGAAAGGGGCATGTTGTCTTATTAGGATATGACTTCTTTGAAGTTGAAGGTAATTGTTCGAATATCCTCGCAAATTCAATTCGTCTTCATAGGCATGTTGTCTTTGACGAATCACATGGCCAAACATTTACTGTTAGTGATGAATTTGCTAACTACACGGAAGATCTTGTGGAAGACGGATTCGCTGTTTCAAGTATGGGTGATTTCTCAGCTGAATATCTCCAGGCATGCGATGTTCTTGTTGTGAGTAGCTTGAATTCCATCACATATTCAACAACAGAGGTTGATGCTATTGAAGCATTTGTAAATGCAGGTGGAGGTCTCTTTCTAACGAGCGATTGGGGGTCGCTTGGAATTCAAAATGATCCAATCCTTGAAAGATTTGGTTTTGCTAGAAACAAGACTGATCCACTTAGAGATTCAGATGATCAAATTTCTGGGGGAACAACAGCACAGTTCCGATTGCAATCGGATAATATATTAAATCATTCTCTGACACTAACGGTGAGTTATGTTGAGATTCATGCATCAACTGGCTACATTCAGCTACCAGATGGTGCTACTTCAGTACTCTTCACTGATGATGATGGTACTAGCACTTTCGGATACACCGACCAAGCAAATGGAACACCAATATCTGTAGCAGCTACAATTGGAGAAGGTCGAGTGGTTGTTCTTGGTGACACGAATATGATGTCAGGATCAGACGACTCGAATTCTGATGGTCTTGAAAACTAC
>JAEORG010000070.1 GCA_016841005.1 Candidatus Thorarchaeota archaeon
AAGAAAGAGAATCTTCCTCCAGATTGCATAACCAAAAGCCATGGGTAAAGAACATGAAAAGAACTTGGACAGAGCTTCCCTCTATCTGTAGGATAGTCATAGGTATCACCTTTTACTTGACCTATCGAACATTTACCATTATTCAGAACTTCTAACACCTCAATCTTGATCTTCACTGGCATGAGTATCAATCCAATCATGAGTCTGAAGAAGAATCACTAATAGAGTAATCTGACTGCGCATTCTTGATTGCAGTTAATAATCATGACCAACAAGAAAGCAATATTAGCAATACCAGAAGGTTTTCAATGTCCACAGGTGTACATGCGCACAACCGAACTATATGGGACCAAAACGAAAACTAAGGAGCTAGGCTACACCATGATTCCATCAGATAATGGGGGAGATTCATTCGCCATATGGTGTCCACTCGTACCATTCAGCAAGCTCAAGTCCTTAGCACATCATTTTGTAGAATTAGAGAGAGTCAATGACCGATATGATGATTGGCGTGCTTCCATGCGAACGAAGAAGATTGTTGGAGTACATGTTGGAGTATTGCTTGATAGAGTTCGAATTCTTTTGATGGGGATTGGTATTGCTTGTGCCTCAAATCGAATTCTTGCAGATAATCTTCAGGCTATTATTTCAGATTGTCTGAGAAAAAGTTGTCTTCAATCTCTTGAGAAAGTCAGAGAAGGAAAAGATCCCAATGTTGTTAGTGTGATTAAGAAGTTCTTTGAGCTTCTTAGATTTACTCGAGATATTTACCCAGAAGAAGAAGTTGAGAAAGCTGGAAATGCAATTGGGATATACTTGTCCCCTCAAAACCGAACTATTGCATTAGATGTTTCAGCAACAATTGTAAAAGCAGTGTACATCCGCCTCTTGAGTCCTGACCCGTGGCAGTTTACCGATGATTGTGATTAATTTGCTATACTCTGTGTACCTCGTCGATATCAAGTCTGAAATGGAATTTAGATGTTTTCGTCTTTTTCCAGTCTGTCTGGTGGAGAATCACAAGGATTTCGTCTACGTTTGCATCTATTTCTATAAAACTTGCATCTGTGCGACCTGCCCAACCTCCAGTCGCTCCAGAGATGGTCCCTGGATTGAGAAATAGCTTGTTCTTGTATAGGTCAACAGCTGCCTGATGGGTATGACCATGAATTGCAATGTGTGCTTGGACATTATCTGCAATCTCCCAGAGTTGTTTGATATTTCCACGTGGACGAAGCTGAGTACCGTGGATAAGCAGAATGTTGAATGATTCTATCTGGACCTTTTCATGAAAACTGTGAGCACTTGTTGAGTAATCCATATTCCCTCTGACGATAAAATATCTGGGTAGTGGAGGGAACGCAGCTAGCATATCCTCCTCTCGTACTAAATCACCAGTAATTAGGGCGAATTCATACTTGGCTTCAACGATATGTCTATAGAAATCCTTGGGAATTGAATCCCTTCTTGAGGGCATATGAGTATCTCCAAAGACCAAGACCTTCAATTCTTCACACTCTGACAATCAAGTAGTTCTTTCACGACTCAGATTGTCAAGAATCTTATCATAGACCTCTTTCTTCTTTCCTCGGGCTAGCTTGGATAACCGCTCCACAATAAGCTCCGGAGTACTACGAGCAACAACACCAAAACGGGGAGTTCTATCGACGATGAGTTCCAAGTTCTCGTCCAATCCTCTTGCTTCGATACCATCAATTCTAACTGGCACTTCAGTTACTTCTTGAATTTCTTTTGCTAGGTGACTGCAGATAACTGTACAACTGTTCTCATCTCTCTGAAGTATCTCAATAAGTCCTGCTATCACATTGGCTGCACTTCCAGGTTCGGTAATGGCCTCGACTTCATCGAAGAGTGCGAGCTTGGATTTTTCTGATACCACAATGTCTGCGAACTGTTTGAGGGTTGTTTCAAAGGCACCAGCACTTACCACTCCACGGCTCTTATAGAAGAAGAATATCTCCTCAAAGGCTCGAAGATATGTTTCCTCAGCAGGTACTGGAAATCCTGCCTGAGCCATTGTTGCAATTTGCGCCAAAGTCTGAATTGTTGTTGTTTTTCCACCACTGTTTGCACCTGATAGTAGTGCGCAATTCTCTCCAGCTGTTCCTTCAGGATGTACGGGGGTTCCTCCGATTGCATATTCAATTGGCTGTACTTCTGGGTGTCTACCCTTTAACATACTCTCTACTAGGAAGATATTCCTTGCACCCCTTACACCAATACCAGAGTGTTCTAACGATATCTGTGGTCTTGCCAATTTGTAATCGGTGGAGAATAGACCAACAGCCAAAAAGAGATCAAACTCCAGCAGAGTTTGCACAGCCTTTGTAACAGCTTCTTGCAGTTTTTCGAGGTCATTTGCATACTTTTTGATAAGTTTGAACTGCCGATCAGCATATTTTCTTCGGAGCTTATCCTCTAGGTCATTAACTTGTGTCAAGACAAGTTTGACAGGGAGTGCAATCTCCTCGCTGATTATGCCTGTTGCCCAATCAGCTTCTCGTGCAGAGAGTCCTAACATCTGTACGAGTTTGTCTTCGGCTTCTTGTGATGTGTTTGTGAAAGTTTCAATAATCTCTGCAGGAAGCATATTTCTCATTGCATTGCTCTCTGCACCATCAATGTCAGCAGATTGCAGAATATTGATGATTTGCTGTCCACCTAGAGTAATCTGACTCTTCACAATCCGTTGAGTGATTTCTTCATTAAGCCATGCTTCTGTTTCTGCAATTGCTGTTGGATATGACTTCACAGCTTTCCGAAAACGGTCGAGTTCAGGGTCAACACCCACAGCAATATCTCCATCTTCATTCAGATTAGCTAGGATATCCCGAACCTTCGTTAATTGGTCAAAGTCTAGTCCGTCGGCGAACTGTTTCACAGAATCGTTGTTGGGTATCTTATCAAACTCATTAGCAAGAGCACAAGCCGCATCAATCACACGATAATTTCTTGCATAGAATCCAATCGTTTCTTCTGGGAGAACATCTGCAAGAGACCAGTCCTTACCCAGTGCTTCCACGTTGTCAAGCATATCCACTGATTCATCATACAGACCAAATGGTGATACATAGAAGACTAGATCATATCCTTGAGCGTAATCTGCAGCATTCTCACCATCGGATAATACATAGACTGGGCACCATCTATCTACACCTGCTCTAATAAGAGTGTCAAAGACCTTCTCATCATTTGTGATGATGACTCGTCCCTCAATTCTTCTTGGTTTGATTCTGCGATAAAGTCCTCGTACCTGAGTAAGATGGGTCTTTAAGAAGGCTCTCTGATCTTGAGAGAGACCTTTAGCCATCTTGGTAGCGTCTGCAAAGTATCCCTGACGCTTCTCAATCTCATCGATTCTTTCAGGTGGGAGGGGAAAATAGAGATAGAGCTTGTCCTTGGCATATCCTGTATTTGCATATCCCCTAATTATATCGACAACTTGGTCGAAAATCTTCCTAACATCTGTGCTTCGGAGAATCATGTTGGAGGTTACTCCAAACTGCGACTCATAAGCAGCCTTCACGATATTGACTGCCTGTCGTGCTCCGATACCGGGAACAGCCGCAACAAGATCGACACGGGAATCTAGTATCACCTTGAGCGCAACGGCCTCGTTGCCAAAGTGTTCGACTAGCGCTTTATGGACCTTCTCGCCCACGCCAGGAATGTCTGAAATGTTCTCTATGCTCAATACATCTACTCCTGATTGGCATGCTGGTTCGTCGTCAAACGCCTGCCCTAAAAGGTTTGACTCTCGGACTGTTTCAGGTATTGTTACTGCCTCCACATCAATGATATCAGGAATTCTTCGAATTCCTTTCTGGAGATGTGTAGCAGATTTCTATTGAAAAACCCCCTAAGAAAATGAAAAAAGGCGCGAAATTAGTATCCAAGGTTCATATCTACCTGATTTTCAATTTTTTCTCCTCTAATAAACCTGAGAATGTTCTCACCTACAAAGATCATCTGCTCCCTCATGATCTCTGCAGAATATGCAGCTCGATGAGGTGAAAGAACAACATTTTCGAGTTCATGAAAGGGGTATTTCTCAGAAGGTAGCTTGCCTGAACCACCCCATTGAGCAGGATAGTCCCACCAGACATCAATTCCAGCTCCACCAATCTCGTTTTCCTTTAATGCGTGAAACAATGATTCTTCATCAACAATTTGGCCTCTTGATATATTGATCAGTAATGAGGTGCTTTTCATCGTCTTCAGAAATTTGGAGTCGACCAAGTTTTGAGATTCTACTGTTAGAGGAAGAGATAGGATGACAAAATCAACTTCGGGAAGAATCTCTAGAATATCTTCAACACAAATCACTCTATCTACTATTCCAGGGAATTTTACCTCTCCGGACCTAGTGGCTGCGTAAAGCTGAACATTGAATCCTTTCATGCGTTTGGCAATCTCAAGACCAATATTTCCTAATCCTATGATAAGACAGGTCTTCCCTCTGATTTGGATATTTGGAAGAGGGCCACCCCATGCATATTTCCAATCACCTTGTCTGATATTTGAATCAGAATGGAGAATTCGTTTCGCAGTTGCTAGTAACAGCATTATTGCATACTCAGCTACTTCTTCAGCATTGGTATGATCATTACAGACGATTATATCACCTCGTTCCAGAACAGCCTCTCGATCAATTTTGTCAATTCCAGCACCAAATGCTTGAATCATCTTCAGTGATTTAGCTCCTCGAATATACTCATTTGGAACTCGCCCAGAAACGATTATATCGGCATCGACTCCTGCTTCGAGCATGGCTTCTACTGTTCGTTCGGATCCTACGACAGTCGCTTCATTTCCAATAACTTTTCTTATTGTTTCTACAATACGTTCAGAGTAGGGAACAAGTACCTTCAAAGAAAACGCTCTCCAAGTGGTAAACAGAATGCTGCTCGTACTTATGAAGAAAGAGATATGGTCAGGAGAATACTCCCGACCTTTATCGATTAATATGATCTTGCAACGTAAACGATTTCAGTAGCAGGTTTGCCGCAGTTCACACAGACTCCTGTGGCGATATCCTCTACATCAGTTCGAGTACCTCGAACTTCTCCACCTGTCTTGTCCTTGATTTCTTCATCGCAGGGAAGACCATCCATCTCAGTAGTACAGAAGGGGACACGAGCAATCTTACCGTTCTCTAAGGCATCTGCTATTCCACCCATGGTATCTGCATCTACTATCAGACCTTCGAACTTTGATTCAGCAATAGCACGGAGATTTGCATCGATTTCCTTACCCAAAGTAGAAATTGTCTTCTTTAGAGTAGAAACTTCAACCGTTTTGCGTTTCATTGTGTCTCTACGCATTACTATGACTTTCTTCTCCTTGATATCTCTAGGACCTGCCTCAATTCGAATGGGAACTCCCTTCATCTCCCAATAGTTGTACTTCCAACCGGGAGTCTGGTCTCTATTATCAAGATGAACTCTGAATCCAGCCTTCTTGAGTTTCTTTGCTATATCCTCGCAGTATGCCATTACCGCTTCCATGGTTTTATCCTTGTAAATGGGGACGATGACAACCTGATATGGAGCTATCTTGAAAGGTAATCGGAGACCCTTGTCATCTCCATGAACCGAAATCATTGCCCCATAGATACGGGATATCGCAGGACCGTAACAGGTCTGCCAAGCATATGCCATCTCATTATTTTCGTTCAAGTACTTGATATCAAATGCTCTGGCGAAATTATCCCCTAAATCGTGTGTTGAGGGGAGTTGGATTACCTTTCCATCAGGCATCAGAGTATCAGCTGCATATGTATTGAGCCCTCCAGGAAACTTATCCCATTGTGTTCTCTTGAAGACCATAACAGGGATACCATAGTGTTCCGTAACCACTTCCTTGGTTATCTCAAGATCTTCTTGCACTTGCGCCAATGCTTCTTCATGAGTGGCAAAGACGTTATGACTCTCAATCCAGAGAAACTCACGTCCTCTAAGAAAAGGTCGTGTGCTCTTGATCTCTGATCTAAAGACTGAACACCTCTGATAGAGTTTGTAGGGGAGGTCTCTCCAGCTTCGTAGCCACAGTGAGTACATTGGATAGATAGCTGTTTCACTTGTGGGTCTCAAAGCCAAGGGTTCTTCTAGTTTCTCACCATTGCCAATCTCTCGTATCCAAAACACCTGAGGAGTAAAGCCCTCAACGTGATCAGCTTCCTTCACAAGATTGCTCTCGGGTATCACTGTAGGAAAGAGCATAGGTTGATGATCTCTATTCTGGAATGCATCTTCAAGATAGTCGAACATTAAGTTCATCGACATAAAACTCCAAGGCAGGAATGGAGTGAAGCCCTTGACACCATAGCGAATGTCCGCTAGTTCTGCTACTCTACATATTTCTCCATACCAGTCCGGAAAGTCTTTTTCCTTACTGATATCGAAAATTGCCTGTTTCTTGTCTTTGTTCTGTTCACTACCATTCATAGTATCATCTCATTGTGATTTGACTGAGTTTTAGAGTATTGGCTAGGACATAAAATCAGACTTCTAGTTAAATGGAACGCATTCACCTAGCATATCGTTCACCGAAGTACTGTCCGACGGTATTCATATTTAAACTCTGCTCAAGGCAAGCCTAACGTTTCGTCGTGTTGTTACCGACCTCTTTAATACGCTCATCCCACTTGTATTTCTTCATCAGTTCAACTGCACCTGGAGGTACTAGTGTTGTCCATTCTTCATTATTCCAACGAATTAAATCGCGAACATGATTGGCACTATATGATGATCTTTCTAAAAGCGTAGTTTCATCTATTATTATTCCACTATCTCGCATCAAGCTCTGTACGAGAGGATTGTGAGTGTATGCCTTCTCAAAGTATGGAACATAGCTCTTGAGGTGTGCAATCCATAGAGGGTTGATGTTGATATCAGGGATAGGGATGATGTCAATCTTCTCTAGAGGTAGGCCTTCATCCATCAGTGCTCGTTTAATTAGCATCACTCGCTCACCACCTGTAAACGGGTTGTTTGGTGTGTGTGAGTATTGTGCACTTCCTATTGCAATGATTATCTCTTCACCTTTCTCAAGTATTTGCTTGATAGTGTGCATATGTCCAAGGTGAATGGGCTGAAACCGCCCAATGAATATAGATCGCATTGAAATCATTTGATTCTGAGATTTATGTTGTAAATAAGGATTAGGCAAGGACCTATCTAGTCGAGTAATTCATGTGAAATGCTTAACTTGAATGAAGATTGGATGGATATGGGTTCCAAAACATGATTGAGATTGATGGGTCTTATGGAGAAGGTGGAGGACAGATACTACGGACTGCGATATCTCTTTCTGCTCTAGCTCAGAAACCTGTCAGAATTGTAAATATCCGTGCAGGAAGGCCAAATCCCGGTTTAAAAAGGCAACATATAGCAGGTATAGACCTGACCTCTCAGATTGTGGGTGCTGAAGTTAAAGGACTTGAGATTGGAAGTACAGAGATTTATTTCAACCCCTCTGAGATCATTTCAGGGAACTTCAGTTATGATATTGGGACTGCAGGATCTATCTCTCTCGTTCTTCAGGCTGTTTTACCTCCAGCAATATTATCGGATAAACCAATGAATTTCTCCTTGAAAGGAGGAACAGATGTTAAGTGGAGCCCCCCAGTTGATTATCTTAGAGAGATTTTTGTGCCAGTGGTACAACGAATGGGTGCTAATCTAAATATCATACAACATAGACGTGGTCATTATCCTAAAGGCGGCGGACAGGTAGAGGTAACTGTCTTTCCCGTTCCTAAATTATCGCCTGTAAACTTCTTGGAATTTGGAAAGGTGTCTGCGATTTCAGGAATTTCACACTGTGTTAGACTTCCTGGTCATGTTGCAGACCGACAAGCAAACACAGTGGAAAAAGAACTAACAAGTCGCAATCTAAAGTTCGATAGGATTGAACGGGAGTCGTATCAGAAGAATAGCGACCCACATCTTGGTGCTGGAAGTGGTATCGTACTCTGGGCAGAATCTGCTAGTGGCATAAGAATGGGAGCCGATAGTCTAGGTGAAAGAGGAAAACCTGCTGAAAAAGTTGGAACAGAGGCTGTAAACAATCTGTTGCAGGAGTTAGCAACAGGAAGAGCTGTTGATTCCCATCTCAGCGATATGCTTGTCCCATACCTTGCACTTGCAGATGGCCCAAGTCAAGTTGGAGTGACAGAAGTGACTTCCCATTTGATGACCAATATCTGGGTAGCTGAGAAGATACTTGGAGCAAGTATCATCCTTGATGGCGCATTAGGACATCCTGGAGTTTTATCAGTCGAAGGGATTGGATTTTCTATCGGTCAGTGATGCTTTATACATATCCACTGATTCTTGTAAGGTTTCAATATCAACTTCGGCAACGGCATCAGCTAACAACTCATGAACTCCAGTTCCATTAGTTGCTACGATTTCGTAAGCCTTAGGTGACTGTTTTCGAGCCTCTTCTATCTTTTCAGGTGGAGCAATATCCAGCTTGTTGAACGCCACGAGAACTGGGATTATCGGAAACATTCGCTGAACTTCATGAAGCAGATTAAACTGATCAGAAAGACTCCAGCCGCATGCTTCTGAGGGGTCTATTATGTGGATTATCACATGCGCGAGGTACTTGAGTGCAGTTATTGCCTGCAGTTCTATATCATTTCTCTGACTCATTGGTCGATCAAGAATACCAGGAGTATCAACAATCTGAACTCTGTGCTCTCGTATCTTGAGATGACCGATAATCACTTGTTTTGTCGTGAAAGGATAATATGCAATCTCTGGCTCTGCAGTAGAAACTTCACGTACCAACGTGGATTTACCAACATTTGGGAACCCAGCGCATACAATCGTTGGAGAATTGGGGATGATTCCTGGCAGACGTGAGAGTTTGATTTTTGCATCAATGAGGAAATCAATATTCTTCGCTGTAGCTCTAACTATTGATGCAATACGTCCCTTTGCAGCACTGCGAGTCTTCTTCATCTGTTTATGATCTTCACTGAGTTTGAGAGCTTCAAGATGGTCATTCAATATCTGAGTTATTGGAGGAATACAGTTGTACACTGCACCAAGTGCTTGCTTTAATCGGTCAGTACCAACAAGAATCTCAGTTAACTCAAGATAGAATGGGTGAAGCCGGTCAATTGTTGGAAATCCTTCAACAATCTCACTAAGCTTTGATTTGACAAGCTTACCAAATTCTTGTAATCTTGCAATCTCACGAATCTTGACCCGTGGAACTTTCTTAATCTCCTTTGAACTCTTCATACTCAATCGTTTGGATTTGGTATGAGCGAACTCGATAATCTCCTCTGCGGTCATTATTGTGGAAATCCGCTTGAAGGGATTAAGAGCACTCGCCATTTACTACAGCCTCACTCAAATAACGCCAGTCCATAGAACATCTTTTAAAAGGATTGACGCGGCCATTACGAATACGAGACCCATATAGGAGCTGACAAATAATGAGTCTTCCAACAGGTGCGACAGTCGTAGGAATAAAGTGTACAGATGGAACAGTTGTTGCAACTGACTCCCTAATAAGTTGGGGAACGATGGTACTTAGCGAAACTGGTGTAAAAGCATTCAAACTCACAGACACCATTGTTCTTGCATCTGCGGGATTGACTTCTGATTACCAGATGCTGGTGAATAGACTACAGGCACAGATAAAGCTCTACGAGATGGAGAATAAAAAATCCATATCTGTCAAGGTTCTCGCGAAAATGGTCGCCAACACGCTCTATTCGAGACGAGCTGCTCCACTTTATGTACAGACTGTGGTGGTGGGCATTGACAAAGACGGCCCAGCTCTCTTCTCGTTAGATATGGGAGGATCATTGATTCCGGATGAATTCACTGCAACAGGCACAGGTGTACAGATGGCTTATGGTGTTCTAGAGAAGGACTTCAAATCAGATATCACTGTAAAAGAGGCAGAAGAAATCGCGATTCAAGCAGTGCGAGCAGGAATTGCTCGAGATGTTCAGTCGGGTGGAGCAATTCGTGTAATGAGCGTCACTAAAGATGGCGTTACAGAGCGCACTGTAGATAGCTAGTGCGAGTGCCTTCTTTGGAAATTCAGTCACTCATATTTCGTGCACACACATCTTCCAGATATAGCGTAGCAGCTCTACTAGGAAGTATTGAAACTGATTCACGGTTAAGTGCTCTGCGGGTTCATGCACCAACGGACCTTCCTGATAGTTTGATTGCCGCTGAATTAGAGAAGAGAGGAAAAGTCGTTCTTGCCCATTCAGTAATGAGTACCCAGACAGAGAGAGTTCATCAAGAAATCAGAACCGTAAGAACGAAGTTTGGAGATAGCGTAGTTCTTATTGCAGGAGGGGCACATGCGAGTGCAAATCCTTCGGATTTACTAGACATGGGGTTTGATTATGTTGTGATTGGAGAAGGTGAGGCTTCTTTTAGAGAACTTCTCTGGAACTTAATAAATGACCTTAATCCAACAGATATTCCCGGTATTGTTTCTGATGAAACAGCAGAGTTTCCACATCCCAAATCACTACCACGAATAGAACTAGATGATTATCCTCCTTTTGCTCTTGAAATGAATATTGTTGGACCTGTTGAGGTTACTAGAGGTTGTCCATACCGATGCAAGTTCTGTGCAACTCCTTTCCTCTCAGGAGGATTAGTTAGACATAGAAGTGTTGATTCGATTACACATTGGCTACTCCGTGCAGTCAATGAACGAGGTTTTGAGCGTACATGGTTTCTCTCTCCAAATGCATTATGCTACGGAGGAAGAGGTAGAAAGGCAGTTTCTGGGAAACTAGAGGAACTCCTGAGAAAGACTTCATCAATTGAGAATCTTGATCTCTTCTTTGGATCATTTCCATCAGAGGTCCGCCCTGAATTTGTCACGACTAACCTCCTTGATATGTTTAGACAGCATGTTGCAAATCGAACCCTACAGATCGGACTCCAATCTGGAAGTGATCGAGTACTTGAGATGGCAAATCGGCATCATTCGGTTCAGGATGGATTGGAAGCCATTGAAACATCTCTTGACTGTGGTTTTATTCCTCACGTGGACATGATATTTGGTATTCCTGGAGAAACAGAGAAGGATGTTGAAGCTAGTCTACAAGTATGTGAAGATTTGGCTAAAATAAATGCAAAGATACACGGACATGTATTCATGCCATTACCGGGGAGCGAGTGGGAGTCCATGCCTGCTGGAATACTTGATGAACGGACCAGACAGATATTGGGTGAATATGCTCGGAAAAAGATAGTAACTGGTTCATGGAGCCATCAAGAAGAACTAGGTAGAAGGATGAAAACAAGTAATTGATGTGTGCATTGCTAAATCCTGATAAGAGAAGAGCAAGACACACTCGACGGACTGAAATTGACTTGTGACATGCCGATAGAACTTCAGAAGAAGCTAAAGAATCAAGGTTATCACATACTTGGTGAAAGAGGAGGATACAAGGCATGTCAATGGCAGAAAAAGAGCCTCCTTCATGATGAAACTTGTTACAAACAGAAATTCTATGGGATTGAATCTCATCGCTGTTTGCAGATGACGCCTCTTGTCGACAAGTGTACACAGAGTTGCGAATTCTGCTGGCGAATCACGCCAGATGATGTGGGTGTGAGATGGGACCAAACAACTGTCAATGCTAATTGTGTTCTACATCCTAGGGAACTATTGGATCAAACTCTGATGGCAAACCTGAGAACTCTGGGTGGATATAATCCAGAAACAGGAGCTCTTGTTTCATCAGAGAAATATCTTGAAGCACGAGAACCAAAACACGTTGCCATATCATTAGCAGGAGAACCAACACTCTATCCATATCTCAGTGAATTTATTGAGGAGATACAGAATAGGGGAATGACCTCATTTCTCGTGACAAATGGAACTCGTCCTGATGTATTGGAAAGTCTGTATTTGCCTACACAATTGTATATCACACTCGCCGCCCCGGATAGAGAAACACATTCACGCCTTCTTAGACCAAGCGTAAAAGATGCATGGATCAAACTCATGCGTTCTCAAGAACTGCTGAGCTCTCTTACTTGTAGAACTGTGAATCGTCTAACTATGGTAGCTGAACAGAACATGCACGATGCGAGGTCGTATGCAAAACAGATTCTGATTGGAGAACCTGATTTTATTGAAGTAAAAGGATACATGCACCTTGGAGCATCAAGAGGAAGGTTAGGAAAACAAAATTCACCCTCACACCAAGAAATACGTGTGTTCTCTGAGAGGCTAGCAGCGCTAACTGGATATTTTGTCATTGACGAACAAGTTGAGAGTCGTGTAATATTACTTGCTCGCAGAAGACACATAAAGAAGCTACAATGAAAAACTGAGGAGAATAACCATGGACCTTGCAGATATTTTGAACTCAATTCGTGAAGAGATTGATGATGATGATCAGGTTCGAGAGAAAGTATTACCTCTAGCAAGGTCTACCGTCAGAAAATGTTCAGAGTCCATCAAACAAACTCACCGAGGAAAGTTTGAGGAAGCCAGAACCAATTTAAAAGAAGCATACGAGTTGGTGGTGCAAGCTCAAGGAGAGATTGCAAAGAGTTCACATTTGAAAAAATCACGTATATTGGATACGGCATACCAAGAGATTACAGAGGCAGCAAACTTGCTCTCAATCCTCGAAAAGGGAGTATTTACTACACCTGAAGATTACGAGATTCCATCGAGGCCGTATCTTACTGGACTAGCTGATACTATTGGAGAGATTAGGCGGGCAATTCTTGAAAAGTTAAGAAATGACGAAATTGTTGAAGCTGAAAAACTTCTTGCAATCATGGAACAAATTTTCGAGGAACTCAATAGTTTTGACTACCCCGGTGCACTAATACCGGACCTAAGAAGAAAGTGTGATGTCGCACGGTCCATTATTGAACGCACACGCGGTGATGTTACCACTGCCGTCAGACAAGACCGTCTGGTCAATGAGATCAGGAAGTACGAAGAGGATTTCAGGAGGGAGTAGTATCAGATGCATCCAGAAACTTGGTTTACTTTATACGCACTAGCTAAACGAGGAGCAATTCATGATACTGTGTTGCTCAAGACAAGTGAACTCGGTAAAGACCTCTCAGTCAGTCAACAAACAGCATCACGAAGAATATCACAATGTGTGGACCAAGGATATCTCATTAGAGCTCACACTGTAAATGGAATGCAGCTTAAACTCACCGAAAAGGGGAGAGAAGAACTCCTAAGGGTCTTTAGTAGCTTGGAAATAGCATTCGCCCCGCCGAAAGAGGAAATCGAAATTCAAGGGTCCGTTGTTGGGGGTCTTGGAGAAGGAGCATACTATGTTGATTTGTACCGTACTCGATTCAAGAAAGCACTTGGATTTGATCCCTATTCTGGTACATTGAATGTTAAAGTTACCACAGAAGAATCACGAAAAGCTATCAACCAGATGAAAAACTCTCCTCCCATCATAGTAACTGGTTTCACAAAAGAAGGTCGGACATTTGGTGATGTAATCTGCTATCGAGTAAAGGTGAACAACAAGATTGAGGCTACTGTCGTTATAGCACAGCGGACTCATCATAGTGAAGACATTCTCGAGGTAATTGCACCAGTCAATATCAGAAAAGCACTGAAACTCAAGAGTGATGACCAAGTCACGCTCACAGTGATTCCTCTTCACCTAGCTACCTAGTTAGTATCCATATTCGCCCCTTAACGGAACAAATGCTACTCCGCCCCATCGTTTCCGGAGAAGCTTCCCATCAATTGATTTCTCAACCATGATTAATTCCTGATAGAATCCAGGAGAACCAACAGGAATGAGCATAATCCCTTCTGGAGACAACTGTTCAATAAGCGGCTTAGGAACTGAAGGAGCTGCAGCTGCAACGAGAATCCTATCAAAAGGAGCGTGTTCAGGAAGACCCTTTCCGCCATCTCCGTGAATCAATGTCACTCTATCGGAATAACCTGCACGTTCCAGATTGTTCTGTGCAAAATCGATTAGGTTATCGACTATCTCAATGGTGTACACATGACCAGGTGTTTTTGCGCCAGCTCTTGCAACGAGTTCTGCACAGAGAGCTGCATGATAGCCAGATCCTGCTCCAACTTCAAGTATGGTCATTCCTTCTGATAACTTCATACCTTCACACATAATTACGCACATATGAGGTGCTGAGATTGTTTGACCATAGGATATTGAAAGCGGGGTGTCGCGATATGCCAACCTACGGTCTTGTGAAAGGACAAACTCCTCTCTTGGTACGCTACGAAGAGCTTGCTCAACCTGAGCTGTGGAGAGATATCCTCGTTCTTTTAGTCGCGCAATAAGATGCTCCCTGTCTCTTTCAAGCTGGTCGTCAGTCATCACAACCAAATGAAGGTATACATGCAATGATAAAAGCGTTGAGAGGTCTATGAAACTCATGCATCGAGTGTCATTTCGGGCATATGGTCATGCAAATGTACAAGGAACCCATCAGACAACTGTTGAACTGACAAGTGAAAACTTTCTCACACCTCAGGGAACATGCATTGTTGGAGTACGTTCCGAATTGACGTTGAAATCGCTCGATGAGAAAATCAAGAAACTTGCTCGTTCTGAAACCACCAAGATAATTCTCCGACTTAGAGTAGGCGATTTTTCAGAGGAGATAGTAGGTCATGGAAGCCCTGGTCTTACCTACGAAGATGCAGTCAGTATGGTGGCACGAACTAGTACATATGAATGTGGTAGAACTCTGATGGTAGAAGCAGACAAAGCTGCATCTGATATCAGTAGAGAGTTGGTTTCAAAGCTACAGAAACTGGATATTCCTATTGATTGTGAATTGCTATTCATCACTCAATAATTGCATCAATAACCATGTGATATTCATATGGAGCGCTATCTCTCACTCTTCGAATCAGGACAACATCCTTGACTTTTCGACCCGCTTTTTCAACCAAAATAACCAGTTTTGTGGAAAGGGTTTCCTCAGGGTCATCACCACCAATGAAATCGTAGTAGTGAATTAATCCATCAGTTGCAAGCAGCTGACATGCTTCTGGAATAAAATCAGATGCACCTGATGGGTGATTCATTATTACGCGGTCAGCAAAACTCGCATCAACTTTAGTTGAATACTCACGGATATCCGCTGTGACCAATTCTATAGTGCCCACTAATCGGTTCATGGTAATACTGTTCTTGAGAAGTTGTGTTGCATCTGGATTTATGTCCACAGCTACTATTTTGGCTCGTACCTTTCGGGCGATGTGTAAAGCAAACGGCCCTACTCCTGTAAACATGTCAACAACCTGTTCACCTTCATGTACTAATTGTGCGATTCGGTTATGTTCCTCTAAAAGACGTGGACTAAAGTAAGCCTTTGATAGGTCTACAGCGATTTTACAACCGTATTCCGTGTGTATTGTATCGGTCTTATCGATTCCTGCTAGCAATTCGTACTCTCTTGTACGAATTGTGCCACCGATTGCACCTCTCTTTCCAAGTATTGTTGTGAAACTAGGACGAACTTGGAGAAATGCTTCGCCAATGGTATGACGATACTCATTCAATTCTGTAGGAATCTCAAGCACAGCAATATCACCAATCAAATCATACGCCCGTGGTAGCAAATCAAGTTCTTCTTCAGTTAACCGTCCCCGAAGTGCATCCCTCATAGTACGAGGGCCAGAGAGTATTGACGGGAACTCCATAATGCCGGTGCTGTAGTCAATATGGTTTGCATCTGGAAAGAATTCACTCACAACTATTTCTCTTTGCAAGGGGAAGAATAACCTTCCATTTTCTGATACTATTCTTCGATCAATATCGAGCAGATTTAGGTCTAGCAAACATCGTCGTACCTGTTCGCCAAAAATCAGCGGCACACTAAGGAAATGGTTATTCTCAGACATCAATTCTGGATGAGTGAGTTCTGCCTAAGACCGTTGTGATTCATCATTCTAGTAACCGGATATATTCACGGCCTGCTCCATCTTTTGTCCCAATCATTATTTGGTAAAATTCGATTTCATCGGTTGTGCGTTCTATGACCTTCTGTAAGGTCCCATAGACTTCAATCTCATCTCCAGACTGGAATAGTCCAGTGAAGGCTCCATCGTATATCATTATCCTAGTTACTTCTATATCATTATACTTCGAGAGAGGGTTGGATATGCCTCTCAATAATGCGGGATGGAATATTCCATGATCGGCATTCTCGATGTGAAAAATAGTTCTTACAAGCTCATTATCAAGTTGAATGTAAGATTCACTACCATGTGTAATTGGTACCTCGTCAGGTCGTAGTACAGGAGTCACCCCAATACATCTATCATCGTAATAGAAAGCAAATCGTCGTGCAAATAATCGCTTCAAGTCATCAGAATCAAGTGCAGGTATTCGATTGAGAACTCTTGATATCCCCATACTCCATTCTTCAAGGGTGCGAGTTCGTACATGACTGTCTTCCGATGCTTTCATGTAATTCTGATGAAGACTCCATGAAGTTTCATAACCATAAACATTCATGTTGATATCAGAAAATTCAGGATTATGACCTCTCCATGCGATACTTCCCGCAACACCCAAATCCGACAACGGGAGTCCTAATTGATCCTGAAGCGCTCTTGCCATACCTGCAGCAGCTCTTTCAAGAGAGTCTTGAGGTCCTAGAGTGAGTATCTCTCCTAATCGTACATCAGGTCGATAGTGTTCCTGAATTCGTTTATGTGGCACTTCAAGCAATTTGGTGTTAAAGTGAGAGTCTTCAATCAGATATTCAGGAGGAACAAGTTCTAGGCCATCAACAACCGCCTCCACATTGCCATAGAAGATTCGTTGGTATTTCTGCCCAGCATATTCCCATCTGCCCTCTGAGGCGGGAACATACTTTAGAAACGAAAGAGCCCTATTCTCAGGTTGGATATACCCCAGAACTACAAACAATCGACCTTCGGCATCGCGAATAATATCACGGTCACGGAGGTTGTATTGATGTGTATGTCCAGACACCGAATTTCACCAGATTCTAATAGGTTCCACAAGGTACAAGACTAGGACAGGTGAAACAGTACCCATGCGCATTCTGCATCTCTGCGACAGCCTTAATCCTGCCGGTCTCGGGGGATATGAATCCTATATTCATTATTTATCACAATGGCTCATTAAAAATGGTCACCAATCTATGATTGTGACACAATCTCCAACCAGAGATGCTTCTGAAATCGTTCAAGAGGAGAACTACAATATCTATCATCTTCCGGGTAATTTGTTGGAGGCTCGTAAATGGGAGTTCTTTTCACTCCCTGAGGATGAGAGAGAGTCTTCTGTGAATATATTGTTCAAGGATAATGATTTGGAGGAAAATGTTGCGCAACTGGTTGCTCAGTTGTCCAATCTTCTGGACAAATTACGCCCAGATGTTGTCCATGCCCATAGCATCTATGTTGTATTTAATCGTGTTCTAATGAAGATTAAAGAATCGATTCGATTTCAAGATTTGCCAATAGTTACAACGGTCCATGGATTGCCGAAATCTTTGATTCTACCAGACGGAACTGAAACGACAGATTTCGACCAATTGGTCACACATTGTCCTTTTGATATGGTGTTAGGCGTGAGCAATAGTGTTGTGGATGAACTCAAATCATATCTTAAATCAATCAAGCGTGAATCAATTGTAAGATTGATGTATAATGGTGTGGATTTGCAGGTTTTTCGACCTATACTGGATTCAGAGAAGACTTGGGATCTTGCATTCATGGGACGATTAGAATACATGAAGTCTGTTGATGTTTTCCCAGAGATGTTATCATTGGTGAAAGAAACTCACCCAGAAGTCAAGATGGTGATTACAGGAGAGGGAACACTCAAAGATCGAATTCTAAATGAGTTCAGGGAGAGGGGGATTCAAGATATGGTAGAGTATCTTGGTGTAATTGATTCCAAGAAAGTGCCTGAGATTATCAACAGCTCAAAGATTTTCCTGTACCCCTCTAGACGAGAACCATTTGGTCTGTCAATAATTGAAGCAATGGCTTGTGGCATTCCAGTTGTGACCGCGAATTTGTATGGACCTAGTGAGATTGTGACCAACAATGAAGATGGTTTGACGGTAACACCAGGAAACCCGAAGGAGTTAGCAGATGCTATAATTCTCTTACTGGAAAACCCCATCCTTCGTGATAAAATTGGAAAAAATGGTAGAAGAACAGTAGAAAACCGATTTGCATTGAATGTCCATATGTCAAAGATGATGGAAATATACACTGATATAATTGAGAAGAAAAAAAACGAATAGATTGACCGCCAAATATGCCTTCTAAGCGGAACTGTAATTCGACTGTAATAAAAAAGAAAGGAGAGGGAAAAATCAGAGAAACAGCATTGCTCCTACTAATCCAACTCCATAGAGGAGATGGAATGCAAGTAGTGCCCATCTATTAATCTTGATTTCTTTTCTCCTGACAAATTCACCGCTTGCCCAACAGACAATGATTGAGAGTAAGAGGATAAGTCCTAGTGATAGCAAATCCACTATGATTTCCTCCTATTCGTACACTCCATTGCTGGACTTGAATGAGCGGTAAAAGAGCACACTAAGAAAGCCCAGATATGCGACATGAAATGCTAGCCAAAGCATTCCGGGTACTAGACTAACTAGACTTGCAAGGGTTTCCTGTGCGACCCAACAAGCTATGATAGAAAGAACTAGAATTACAACTACTTGTGATTTAGTAATCCTTCTTACAAAACGGTCAGGTTCGATTGGAACAGAGTTGGTTATTGATTGTGTTTCCATCATTTTTCTCGATATTGATTTAGTATTCTGAATACTAGAGTACTTGGCAGACTGTAATTGCAAAAATCGAACAGATGTATAAGGCAGAGGTTCCATTTTTTAGGTGATTAGTTCAAAATCAGGAAATAGAAGGAGATTTCATTTGGACGCGTTCGACAGGATTCTGATGGGCGAGTTAGCATCAAACTGCCGCGTTTCTTTCACAGACTTAGCAAAGAAGTACGATGTTTCAGTCAACACAATCAAGAAACGAGTTGAGGATCTTGTTGAAGAGGGCGTTATTGTTGCATTTGATGTTCAAATTTCACTTAATAACCTCGGGGCAAGTTTCGCGGTAGTTACGATGAATCTAACTCCTGAATGGTCAAGAGAATCTATACAGGAACTGGGAAAACACCCCAATATCTATGGGATTGCGTCTGGAATACAATCAGAAGCTTTTGCACTGGTACTATACAGAAGTAATCAAGAACTTACTCAAGTTGTTGACTTGCTGATATCATCAACTGGTGTATCTGCTACAGAAACAATTCCACTATTACCTCCTCTAACAGGTAGAATGGTATCTTCGACTAAGAGCATTGATAATCTGAAAAAGATAGACTGGAAAATCCTTCAGAAACTTCGTTGGAATGGTCGAATGCAACTTGGGGACTTAGCTGATAACGTGGGTTCTTCACCTGCAAGCGTTAGGAAACGACTCAAGTTTATGCGGGATAACGGCCTAATCGAAGAAACCATCCTTGTCAATCCGGGTGTGTCCCAAGGAATGGTTGTCATGTTTGCACTAGGTTTACCGGGACTATCATCCGAAATACAACATGATATGGACGTTCTTCTCTCAAAGGAATTCCCTGATAATTACTGGTTGAGCTGGAGAGTTGCAGATCGGTCGAACGTGTTGCTGACATTTCAAGTTTCAAGCACAAGAGATGTCCTTCAGATACGAGAAGGTGTATTGGATTTGATTGCAGGTGCATCTGTAGATGGACAAGTTATCGTTGGAATCTGGGAATATTTCTCAGACTTTCGAGATGATTTGATAACTGAGAAACTGAAAGCCTACAAATAGGATTGATGTACCGATTTATTGAATTCTAAGATAAAAAATAGCTTTCAATTGAAATGGCGTAGTTCAGAAGATATTAAGTAATTCAGATGGGCGTCAGCTATGTTCCCAAATGGGAGGTTTTCATATGATAATGGACCACGACCGATTCAAAGTTGTTACAAATCCATCAGAGGAGGAATTGAAAGCATTCCAGAAGGGATTTGAAGAGTATAACATGACACAGACAGATGGTGAATTCAACAGTCCCGAAGAATGGCTTAACCTAGTGTTGAAAGATCATGATGGCAATATTGTTGGGGGAATTACAACCAGTACGTTATATTGGGCTCAATATCTTGAATCATTTTGGGTGGATAAGAGATATCGTAGAATGGGATACGGAAGTGATCTACTTCTAGAAGCAGAGAGATTGGCAAAGAAGAATGGTTGTGTTGTGTCACAGACCTATACCTTCTCATGGCAGGCGCAAGATTTCTATCAAGCCATGGGATACAAGCTCATGGCAACTTATGATGGATATGTTGAAGGCATTACCGAACTTATCTTAATGAAAAGACTGGATACGACAGACACAGTACCAACAAAAGCTGACCCATCTCGATTTGCAATTCACAGAGTGTCATCGGAGGAAGCTATGAAATATATCCGTGAAGGAATGAAGGAACACACAATCAGCAAACTTGGAAATCTGTTCTCAGTATACCCAGAAATTGCCATCAAATTAATCATAAAGAATGATAGCGGAAAGGTGATTGGAGGATTGACAGGGTATACAGTCCTTGGTACAATGAACTTCGGAGAGCTATGGGTCCATGAAGATTACCGGAATCAAGGTTATGGAAAAGATCTACTAAGAGCTGCTGAGGAAATTGCAAGGGAAAAGGGGTGCATTGCAGGTCAGACTGCATGCTTTACATTTCAGGACCTTGATTTCTTGAAGAGCCAGGGATATGATTCCTATGGTGTCCTAGATGGTTATCCGAAAGGAGTAAAGGAGTATCTGCTCATCAAAAGATTTCAGTAACCAGATGGACGTGAATACTCCATGAGTGATATTGCATGTTCCTCACAATAGTTAGTACATACTCCACAACCATGACAATTCTTTGGGTCTATTATTGAAACATTGCTCTCTATATCCACTTCAGGAACGCCAAATGGACATGTTTCTTCACATGTTCCACACCCTACACACTTTGAACTATCCACTGTCGCAGCATAATGCCCTTTTTGCCATGGAGATGTAATGCCTAATCGCTGACGATGAATATAGGGTCGACATACCTGCATCTCACAATTACAGAGCATTCCAATATATGGAACACCTAGAGCAGAAACTGCGTGTACAACTCTGTCTGTGTGCTTCCACTCATCTAAGATGTTACTTGCCTCTTCTGCACTCACATATTGATGATTACCACCCAGATATTTGGGAAACCTTCGAGTGTACGTTTCGGAAAATGCAATGCCAAAGCATCGTAGGTCCTTATCGCTACCATATGCTACATATCTGCAAATGCATGGTAGTCTGACGACTGTGTGTTCATCTTCATCTGTCTGGCGACTTGCTATCTCCAAGATCTGCTTTGCTTCGTGAATGGTAACAACTTGGTGGTGTAGATACTTGGTGTATCGCTCATCGACTTGTTCCATTTCATTTGGTTTAATCGGCCTTGAAATTCTTTCAATAATTGAGGAAAATCCATCAGGTCCCGGGGGTACTTTTCTAGAGAAATAAGATTCACAAAATTCACGAATATGGTCACTTGATGCTAATTTCTTTGAGTAGTTTCTAGCATTCTGGTACCATCGTTCTCCAGCACCATGCTTAGTGCAGTAGTCACACACTTTAATTCCTCTAGATAGTTTTCAAAGTGGAAAGTTTCCTGAAAAGTCAATTGGCGTACTATGACGGGTATTCTAATTGATGGTGGAATTTATCTGTAGGAATATAATTCATGTCAAAAGAAGAGTGAGAACAGAATGATAAAGACACGAGTAACTGAGCTGCTGGGATGCAAATATCCGATAGTAGCAGGGACTATGGCACGAATCTCTAATCCTGAATTTACTGCGGCAGCTAGTAATGCTGGTGCCTGTGCTGTATTAGCAAGTGCGAATTTCAAATCCCCTGATCAGCTGCGTGATGCGATTAAGAAGACACAATCTCTTACGAAACAACCATTTGCAGTAAACATCAATCTGTTCCCCGCCTTGATGCCTCAGGACAAGTTAGAAGATTATGTAGATGCAACCCTGTCTGAGGGTGTGAAAATTATTGAAACAAGCGGCCATAAGGCTCCGGAACATTTAGTCCCAAAATTCAAAGATAGTGGAGCAATCTGGATTCACAAATGTGCTGGAGTGAGATATGCGAAAAAAGGAGCGTCGTTGGGTGCTGATATTGTTACAGTTGTTGGATATGAGAACGGAGGTGCTACCGGGAGATTGGATATTGGCACAATGGTCATGACACCTTCTGTGGTCGATGCTCTTAAAATTCCTGTAATTGCAGGAGGCGGAATTACTGATGGCAGAGGAGTTGCTGCTGCTCTTGCGCTTGGAGCTGAAGGAGTAATCATGGGAACAAGAATGATGGCGACGAAGGAATGTCCCATACATGACAATCTTAAACAAGCCTTCGTGGAAGCTGTGGAAACCGATACCTGTCTGGCCCTTCGCTCTGTTGGAAACACCCATAGATTCTGGAATAACCTTGCAGCAAAGCATGTACTTGAACTAGAATCTCAAGGAGCGCCTCTATTTCAGCTCATTCAGGCTGCTTCCGGAGATAAAGCAGAAAAAATGTACAAAGAAGGAGATATTGACCTCGGAGTGGTATCATGTGGTCAAGGTGTAGGCTTAGTTAGAGATATTCCTACTGTCCAAGAATTGTTGGATAGAATAATGGTCGAAGCTGAAGAGGTAATTTCACGACTTAGTAAAATATCCAACTAGATTACTAATAAAGAATCTAGGATTTTCTAGATTGAGCTAGTAGCAAAAGACCCACACAGAAAAGAAGCGGGAATGGGAGTGAAAAGATGAATGGAACAGAGAATATTGACGAAAATGGAGCTATCACAAGACTCAGGAGTCCCAAAAAGATGGTCGTACTCTCTTTTGCTAATCCTCTTAATGTCATCCAGACTTTGTAGGAAAATACGAAGCTCAAGATATAGGAGACTATGAAAAATAGGAGTAACGTAGATGGCCAGATTGCGAACCATATTTCTTTGTCCATCCCATAGGAGAAAGACAACAACCAAGTCGGTGCTTGAAAAGTAGTTAATTGAAAATTGGCAACAAAACTGTGTGGTGCAAACAGTGCAAGCAAAAGCATGATCATACCAACCTTTGCAGATCCAGTGGTTAACTCAGTCATGCTTTCAGATTCTTGCGACCACACAGAGATATCTTCGATTTCTTTACGCTTCAGTTCCTCTCTTGCAAAGGGAATCAACACAAAAGCAATGACAACAACATAGGTATAGGAAGAACCGGAAAATGCTGCTACACTGGGTATTTCATGAATTTGAAACACTATCGTAGCAAAGAGCTGAAGAAAGAAAGTAACCGCAAGTGTTACGAAAGTTAAATCGAATAATGGAATACGACGCGGCTCTTGATCCTTGAGATACAAGAAGGCAAAACTGGGAAGACTTGCTATAATGTATGTTACGAGAAAAAGGAATGAAGGTATCAAAATAAAGCCACTCATTGGCTCACGTGTTGAGAGATACCAAAGAATTGACCCTGAGGATCTAATTCCTGATTCTGGTGAGATGTCAATGAAGAAGCCGTAGGGTATTATCATGAGTAGAATATACAACAAGATTCTCTTGACCCATCGTCCTACCATTCCATCCTCCACGGTAAATCTCCAACTCTGAATAGTATGCACCATTCAGGATATAGACCTTTTTTTCACAGAAAAAGAGTATTTGATTGCGGACCAAGAGAGGTTGTGGTTGATGTCATTTTATGAATAAGTGTATAAATAAGCAGGAGCCTTCATGACTTGGGGAGAAAGGTGTTTGCAAGATTTGCTCTTGTTTTATTCTGGTTAATCATGACTATTCTTGGATTGATTGTTATTAGAAGAAAAAAGTCAGGTGATATGACAGGCTTCGGAGGTGGTGTGCCATCAGATATTTCTCAATGGAGTTATGTCATCATTTCTTTGGCATTGCTAAGCTTCTTCTATCTCTCTATGCTTACCATACTTTACATATGGGTTCCTGAGTTTGTGACTGATTTTATCTATCTGGAACTAATTATGGATGCAAACACATCTGCCGTTTTTTCCTATGTTGGTGGAGGTTTGACTCTTCTTGGATCTGTGATATTTCTGACTGCTTTCTTCAATCTTGGTAGCAGTATTAGGCTTCTTCTCCCAAGTGATAAAGAACATACACATTTAGTAACAGATGGATGGTATGCCCACTCTAGAAATCCATTATATTTGGGCTTGCACATCTCGATGATTGGATGGATTTTCATTTTTCCGAGTATTCTTACAATCGCGGCACTTGCCATTTTTCTCATCAATCAGCATCTCAGGATTCTAACAGAAGAAAAATTCCTTGAGAAAAAATTTGGTGATGAATATATCGCCTATAAGAAACAAGTACGTAGATATCTATGAATAAGAGATGAGATAGCGAGATAATTATGATTTAGATGACAATAAGATATTCCCATTGCTCATTTCCAGAATATTTACACTGCCTCGAAGGTTTTATTATCTAAGTATCCCTTGTAGGGGGAAATTTTTCGAGTTGGTGTGATTGACAGATAGGGAGAGCGATTATGTATCGGGAGGAACTGAGGAGGAAGTCATGCGACTTGAGCTTCAGGCAGTTGCACTTAGAGATGTCATCGAGCAGGAAATAGATGCATTGGATATACAGTCAGGTATGTCAATATTAGACGCAGGATGTGGTTCCGGCGCTATTACTCGGATGTTTGCACGTAAAGCGCATCCAGCAAAGGTTACCGGAGTTGATTTTGATAAGATATTTCTTGAGTATGCGAAATCCATTGCTGAAGATGAAGGAATCGGCAATGTAAAGTATGAATTAGGAGATATTGACAACCTCACATATCCAGATGATTCGTTTGACTTAGCTTATTGCAGGCTCGTTTTGATGCATGTTAAAGATCCCGTGCAAACAATAAAGGAACTCAAGAGAGTGACTAAGAAGGGAGGTGCCGTTGCTATATCTGATCAGGATGATGATGCTGTAATTCTGTATCCATATCTACCAAAAATGATGGACTTGTGGAGAAGGTATGGACAGTGGGCAAAGAAAATGAATATGGATCGGCATATCGGAAAACAACTTTTCTCAATCCTCTCTCAAGCGGGACTTAAAGAAATCAAGATATTTCTCTTCTCTATTTATGGAACTCAGGAAACTTCAGAAAAACTGAAGATGTTTGTTTCCGTTCCAGTACAAATAGTGAAAGGGAGTAAAGAAGATCTGTTGAAGGATGGAGTATTCACTGAAGCAGAGTATGATATTGCCTTGCAAGAAGTTGAATCATTTGAGAACCATCCAGGCGCTTTTGTCATGAGTACATTCTTTCTTGGGGTTGGATACGTTCCATAAGCAGAATGATTGTAAAAAATGACGGGCTAGGTGAAAGTCGGACCTTCGTTCTAAGCATCTATCATCAGACTCTGAATCTGCTCTTTGATCTTCTCTCGTAACGTCTTGACACTGGGCGAGTCGAGGATTTTCAATGCGTCATTGAGTGTCTTTCTTGCCGCTTCATACGAACCTTGTTTCATCTGGAACTCCGCCTTCAGGAGTGCGTGTTCCATCAGGATGCCAGGGTAATCCCTTTCCCGAGCCCGCTGCTCGAGTCTTGACATCCATGGACCAGAGGTGTCTAGGTCGCCACCAATGTCGTAGTTCTTAACTTCTGCCTTTGTAAGGTCAACAAGGCAGGGTACTGCCAAGCGTTCATTGGAGTTTTGGTCAAAGATATCAAAGGCTTCTTCAAGACTGGACATTCCTCCCAGAGTTTTACCCTCAGCCACTTCAAGTAGTCCACTAGCATACTTGTAAAGCCCGAGATGATCTTCTCGACCGTCTTTCAATACTAACTCATTTGCTGTTTCAAGTTCCGCTGCAGCATCATTCAGCCTTCCGAGAAGAATCAATGCACGCACACGTTCGATAGCACATAAAAATTCTCCACCACGAGAAGCTAATTCCTCCGTTGCAGTTCGGGCCCACATGAGTGCTTGAACACCATCCCCCATGCTGTAATAGATCTTAGCACGATCGAGTGCTTCGTATGAAGCCCAGACTCCAGCATCTTCACACATTTCTCTACATCTAAAAGTGGATTGAAGAGCGAGGTCATATTCTCCTCTAACATGTGCAACCATTGCCATGCAACCTATTGCGAATGCGGCACCTTGAGTATGACCAATGGAGTCTGCAGTACGAAATGCATCATCATAATATTGCCAAGACTCGTTTACATCTAAGGTCATTTTGAGTCTTCCA
Source organism: Candidatus Thorarchaeota archaeon (assembly GCA_016841005.1). The sequence goes on from JAEORG010000070.1 coordinate 26,388, forward strand.
AGGGTGGAAAAGAGAATGGAGGCTTGGTATCGATCATCATATTTTCTGGCAATTCGTAGTCCTTCTTCCAGGTCAGCAATTGCATCCTCAAGGTTTCCTTCTTGTAATCTCACCCCACCTCTCATATCAAGTAGATATGAAAGAAAACATTCCAGCTTTGGATTCTTATCGATGAATTCTATTCCTTGGTCCGCGTATTTGTTAATCTCTTGTACGGAATAATAATCAACCGCCCATGCTCTCACGTAACACAACATGGTCTTTATCCAGTCTTCATGGTTCTCTGTAAATGCGAATTCCGCCCACCCCCATCCATCCCACCATTCTTCATTCTCGTTATACCCAATCCATGGATAAATGTGAGCAAATTCTCCAAACTTGGGTCGTAGCTTTCTCCCTAGCTCACGGTTCCATTGCCCTATATTCCACACATGAACTGCTGCAATATACCCAAGTACAGTTGGCACATCTTCAACACTTGCATATTCCGCAAGTCGTTCAGTGAAATCGCGATAATCGTTTGCCTCTTTCATTATATCATCTAAGATGCCCACTACCTCTTTGTCAAGGAACTGATAGTACATGGTGATTGTCCCAAGAGGCTCCATCTAGAGTTTACACCTCCTGTTTTTCAAACATTAAATGATTGTGTACTTGAAATTGAGTCTTTCCAAACTATCTACAAGGGAGAATTTGATAGCGGATTAAGAATTGCCTTTTGAAAACAATGGTCAAAAAGCAACTGTGACAAGTAAATCAGTCTGTTCCAAGCCAGAATATATCTTCATTATTAATGAAGTATATTTTGTTGCCTAGAGCAGTCGTTTTGGGTTCTTGCAAAAGATGCTCATTATATCCGTCTGGTATCAATTCAAAATACTCTCTATTTGATGCATTGCCTTGACCAAATGAACTAATCCTTGGGCATCGAATCTTGAATACGAACTCGGACAGGAACCAGAGGTAATCAGCGCCTTCAATGAAATTATTCAGGTTGATCCATGCTGTTTTGAAGCGATTTCTGCCAGGATGTATCGTTTTCATCGGTGCGTCTGCAATCAAACGTTGTCGAATCTCACGTACACCTAAAATGTTATTCTTTTCATCGGTCACATATGTACCAAAATCAGGATCCATCAGTATCCATTTTCCAAGCTTGCGAGAGTAGACCGATGTCACAAGGTGACTCTCTTCTTCCTCGTGAGAATGAGGAAGAAGGTGAGTTTGACGAGAGTGGAACCCCATAGCAAGATAGACTTCGTTCAGAATGACTGTTTTCATATAGCAGTTAATTTGCTTTCCCTCATCTTTTGCCATCTGTATAAAGGTGAATGCATTAAGTTCCGCAGGAAATTCAGGCATGTTTGCATGACCAGTCAGTTGATATACCCATATCATCAGATTGATGATTCTGTCAATCTCTGAACCCTGACCTGCTATGGTGTCCAAAACATAGGATTCGCGTAGTTCTTTCAGATTCTCGTTCGTCGGTTCTGCATAGGAGAAACTTACATCGAGAGGATATCCAGTTTCTTTTGCAGAAAACTGTGGATGCCTTGTCAAAAGGGCCAGCCATTCTTTCCCCATGGATACATATTGATTACGTTTGCGAACTCTAGGAATCAAAACCCAGATAGAAATGGCTAAACAGATGATGAACAAAAGCAGAAGAAGCATTTTCCTCCTCCAAGTATACCTGCTGTCAATTGTAGATACGCTGGATTTCCGTGGATATAATTCAGTTATGTTTGGCGCATCGTCTTGTAGATAATTCCAGTTTTATGCAACTCCACTAAGATTCAAATAAAACCTCATCTAAAGAAAAGGTCACGTAATCTCAAAGGAGGAGAGATTTCGTGAAAAAGTTAATGAAAATAGTAGCATTTAGTTTTGTAGCTGTGCTTCTGGCACCAGCAATCGTTCTGGCTATCCCAGTAGACAGGATTAATCCAGGTTTAGGAGAAGTAAGACCTGA
>JAEORG010000071.1 GCA_016841005.1 Candidatus Thorarchaeota archaeon
CTCGCACTGGTTGGACTAACCGCATTTTGGATTTATGGAACAGTCTTTGAGCTAAATTGGTTCATGAATGGTGTCGCGCTGGCCACATCATATATTGTAATAGGACTGACTCATTGGCTGACCGGATACTTTAGTGATGGCATTAAATCAAGATGGGGCAGAAGAAAGCCTTTCGTAATAATAGGCGCTCCTGGACTTGCTATTACAGGGTTCCTTGTTTTTGTGCCCAATTGGTTCGTGGACACAGCAGCATATGTAGCAGATCCTGTTACAAATGCGGCAATCGGATGGATGATGTTTGAATATTACCTCATTTTCATTTGTGCGTTCAAATTCTTCTATGCATTTCTACTAACTGCATTTCAGGCATGGTTACCAGAAATTACCGACGAAGATGAAAGACCACTTGTATCGAGCATGCAAAACACAGCAAATTGGATTGCAAATGGTCTCGGTCTTGTTATGGGTTTTGTCACACCAATCTTATTTATCGCTGCATCTCCGGGTCTATCATCTTTAGGTTTGATAATAGTTCTGTTATTCTCAGTAATCACAGTTCTATTCTATTTGCCTTCGATTGCACTCGTTAGAGAAAAAGAAGGTCTAGTCATCCCTAAGAGGAATATGAAAGAGGAAACGAGAACAATCCTACGCAATGATGTCTATGTAAAATGGATTCTTGTTGTAGGGTTCCTGTCATTTAGTTTCTCAGCAATCACGACTCAGATTGTTGGTTATATCCAGGATGTCTTGCTTCTAAATTCAATAGAAACCCTCATTCCCCCTGCACTTGTCCTACTTGCCTCAATAATGATTTTCTTCTTTGCCTGGATCAAGGGCTTGAAACGAATAGGAAAGGGACGAACATTATTCTTTTCATTGTTGGTTCTTGCCATCCTACTTTGTCTTACACCTTTCTTGGGTGAATTTGCAGGTTACATCTCCAACGTTCTCGTTGCTATTCTATATTTCATTCCACTAGCTGCAACCATGGCAGTATATTATATCTTAGGTTATGTTGTTCCTGCTGATATCGCTCATGTTGACGAGTTAGTATCAGGCGTGGGAAGAGCTGGAATCTATGAAGGTTTCAGAGGCGTTCCTCTAAATATCTTCCAAGCAATGTCTGCATTACTACTTGGCTGGTTCATGGATTATTCAGTACAATCAACAGGAGATACACTCTTTGGTTATCTCTGGTGGGGGCCATTCTTTGCACCATTCTTGATAGTTGCAGCTTTGATTCTAAGAAAGACAGACATCGATCCTGACTTTGATGAGATAAAGAGTGGAGCAACAACATCTCAAGATGCTGTTGAAATTGAAAATGAATAAAAGAAGATGAAAAAAAGGCGTCCCTGGTGGGTGGAGGTACCTTACGAGGGGTATCGAAAGGTATACCCCACCCTGGGGGACAAATAGTCTTTATTTTGTTTCTGGGGTCCTGTTCAGCCGTCCAGTGATGGCTAACCATGACACCAAGAAGCTTGCAAGAACTGCTCCATAACCCCAGTCAAGACCTGCAACTCCTAAGATAAGTGGAGGTAGTCGAGCTAGGAAGAACAGAATAATTCCGATGGCCATCCCTAGAGGTCTTCCAGCTGCAGCAGAACCTGCTGCATGCATTCGCCACCAGACCGCAAGAAAGATTGGTACTGGTAGGAGAAACACTACCAACGCAGGGATGATCAGCATTAGGTTGTTAAGGAACACAGTTCCAATTGAGTCCTCAAATTGCAATGCGATTACTGTTAATACCAATACTGCCACTACAATTGGTACAAGTGCAACACTTGTTCTTCCTGTAGCATATATCGCAGCAGTTGCAATCAGAGCAAGTGCAATTCCAGCAAACAAGAAGTCATAGAGGAAAAGTTCTGGACCTGGTACTGCACCTGATGCTCCAAACATTCCAATCATCTGACTTAGATAGAATGCTCCGAATGCAAGCATGTAGATGAACGTTGGAGCTGCCTTTGATTCTCTCCATCTTCCAAAGAGATATGCTGTGGTACCGAGTGCGAACATAGCCGCAACTGCACCAAATATCACGATTCCGTAATCAAATGGAGTAAGTGGTGTTGGAAGAGAGCTAATGGTAGCAATCATTAAAACTCCTGCGGAGAATGCTGCACCATATCCAATTAGCTCGAAGGTTGCTGCCTGTTCAGTAACAATGAATGCATATGCTACCATTGCAGGTCCCATCAATGTGAAGAATATTACAAGTAGTGCCCATTCGTTTGTGACCACAACTTCGTAAATTCTCGGAATTGTCCCTATCAGTGAGAAAAGCACGAACGCAAGTGATGCACTTGTACCCCTCATAGTCTGTTTTGAAATCCATGCGAATAGAATTCCAGCCACTATGAGGACTATTGAGAGGATAAATGACCCTATATCCTCATAAAATGCCTGATTTGCTGGGTCTATCACGACTGCCATTAAGATTAGGGCAATAGTTGCCACTAAAGATCCTATTGGGATTACATAGAATATGCGATTATTCAGAATCCATACTCCTGCAACTGCAATCATGATTACTCCTATCGCAAACGAGAGCAAGTACACATATCTTGTACCAAGCTCAATCAATCCGCCTTGTAGTACTATTTCTTCAAGATATATCGAAATACTACCAAAACCGAATATCGCCAGAGCAAGGGCTGAGAGATAGAGTGGTCTAAATGCTTTCTTTGCATCTTCAGTAGCCAGAGCTGATCTTGTCCTACTATACCTGATAATGAGAATTGCTGCTAATATTAGAGCAGCCCCACCATATAATTCTGCGAAATGCCAAACTGCCATGATTAATACCTCCTAAAAGACTGTATTTCCCCAGTCCTTAGCAGAGTTCAGGGACTTGGTCCATTCGCTGATTCCTGACTCAACTGCTTCTGCTGATGATTCATCTGATGTTATCAGATTGCTTACTAAGCCAATGAAACCATCAGTAGCTACAGCCTCAGGGTTCTCATTAAGGATGTCTACCACTTGCTGATTTTGTTTGTCAGCTTCTTTCTCATTAACTCCATGCAAGGTTACAACATGCTTGTCACCTGCTTGTCGAATCATCATAGTAAGGTCACCAATCTGGATTGACTTTACCTGATTTCCTGAAATTTGCTTAACAAAAATCTGCAGTGCGCTAACAAAGCCGCCCAGCAGGGCTGAATCACCATCAAGCCGTTCAACTCCGGTTGATGCTATTGTTTCCCCTGCGGAATTTACTAGGAATACACCATACACTGTATTTGTCCCCTTTAGTTTATAGTTCTTAGATATGACCCGTTTTCCTGGATCTTATCTTTCCCGAGCATTTTCGCGAAAAATTCAAATATAAGCATATATTGTAGGGATTATTATAATATATTATGAATTATATTGCGATTTTCGCATAACCATGATTAAAAACTAGAAGGATTCGAAATAGTCTTTTGTTTTATCAATCGCATCCTTCTCTTCTTGTTTTGCTGTAACTGCCTTTTCGACATCTCGGACTCTCTTCTCTTGATCCACAAAAGCAATGAGATTATGATTCTTAGGACACCGAGTTGCTACCATCATCGGAAACCGTTTAGCTTCAGCAAATGTGCTCTCATCAATTTCTAAATCCACTTGTGTGCCATCATCACAAACTGGACAATTGAAAGGATCAAGTTTGATTTTGCCCATCATTGTGTCTCCACATTATGTTTACAGAGAATTACTTAGCAGAGGATTGTGTAATGCGCAAATAAATGTCACCTATTGATTGTCGGATGAGCAAAATAACTTCTTAACATGGAACTTTTGAAACATGAACATTCGTACCTATGCTTGGGGTGTTGCCTATGGCAGTTCGTGTACTATTCGTCGACGACCACGAAGGAATACTCAAAGTGGCGAAGAGCTATATTGAGCGACTGGATTCTGAATTTCAGGTAACTACTTGTGAATCTGGTGAAAGTGCAATAAATCTTCTAGGACTGGAATCCTTCGACGCTATCATAAGTGATTATCAAATGCCATTTATGGATGGTCTTGAATTTCTTGAACAGGTACGATCCCATGATGAAAACATCCCCTTCATAATGTTCACTGGTAGGAGCAGAGAAGAGATTGCAATCAAGGCTCTGAATCTTGGTGCAAATCATTACGTAACAAAAGGTGGGGATGCAAAATCACAATATGCTGAGCTGATTCATATCATCCGAAATTCTGTAGAGCACAACCGGGCAAAAGCGGCACTTCGAGATTCGGTGGAAAAATATCAGGCTGTCTTCGAACATGCACAGGATGGAATACTTATTGTTGACAGAGAATCCATGATGGTCCATTCGGCAAATAATAGAATTTGTGAGATGTTAGGATATTCGCATGATGAAATTGTTCACATTGGCGTTATGGATATCCATCCTAAGGATTCTCTAGACCAAGTATTTGATACGTTCGAGCAGCAAGCTGCAGGTATGCTCAGAGTAGCTGAGAGATTACCTGTTTTGCGTAAGAATGGAGAAGTATTCTACGCAGATATCTCAGCATCTCCAATAATTCTTGGAGGAAGAGTGTATCAATTAGGATTCTTTCGAGATATTTCTCAGAAACTAGAAGCTGAGAATGCTTTACGGGAAAGCGAGGAAAGGTATCGTGTGATTGCAGAGAGTTCATCAGATGTCATATTCACTCTTGACCTTGATATGAATCGAACATATCTTAGTCCTTCTGTAGAAAATCTTAGAGGTTATACCTATCAAGAATCACTTGCTCAGGATTGGGATGAAATCTTAACACCTGAATCATTAGAGAAGTTGTTCAGAGTTTTTGGCACCGCGATGTACAACATCAAAAACAACTTGCCAGTTGATACGCCGATGATAATGGATCTCGAGATGTATCATGCTGATGGTCATACTATTTGGGTTGAAACATCTGCATCCCTTATTTACGATAATGAGGGAAATCCTTCAGGTGTATTAGGTATTACAAGAGATATTAGCGACAGACGAGCATCTGAGCAGACTACTCGTGATTCTGAGGTGCGATATCGTACATTGTTCGAAACTGCACATGATGCAATTTTCCTCATGAACAACGATGTATTCTTAGAGTGTAACGATATGACACTTGAGATGTATGGTTGCACGCGAGAACAAATTGTTGGGCAAACTCCATACAGATATTCACCAGAAACACAACCTGATGGTAGGAGTTCACAAAAGAAAGCCTTAGAGAAGATCCAAGCGGCTATTGATGGCACACCTCAATTCTTCGAATGGACACACATCAAATACGATGGAACTCCCTTTGACGCAGAAGTGAGCCTCAATGCAATTGAGATCTCTGGCGAGATTATGATTCAAGCGATTGTCCGAGATATCACTGAACGTAAAGCTGCCCTTATGGCAATACGAACAAGTGAAGAAAGGTATAGAATGCTGTATGAGAATGTTCCTGATGGTGTAGTGGGATTAGATTTGACTGGACACATCACGATGTGCAATGATCGTCTCTTAGAAATGGTAGGGTATTCACGAGAGGAAGTCGTTGGTAAACTATTCTTTGACTTCATTCATCCGGATATTCAACAGGAAGCAAGTGATGCATTCTATGGTAGCGTTGAGCGTGGAGAAACCCTATCTAACGGATTTGAAGGTATTCTTGTAAGAAAGGACAGTTCCCAATTTAACTTCCATCTTATCAGCTCACTCATGGTTGTAGATAATGTTGCTGTCGGTATGCAATCCTACATCCGTGATGTAACTGAACGTAGGCGTGACGAAGAGGAACTGAGAATGCAGAAGGAAGAACTAAGTCGTTACGCTCACTCAATGGCACATGATTTACGCTCGAATATTCATGCAATAATTGGATTTGCAGGTCTTGTTAAAGAACATTATATTCCCGACTATATTGATGAGGTAATTCAACTTGCTAAGAAAATGGAAACCTTGCTTTCTCGTTCCGTTGCCCTTGCTGATGCTGGGATGGTTATAGGCGAAACAGACCAAGTTGACCTAACGCAGCTATTCATTGAGGTTGCATTGACAACGCTCCCGGATGCCACCTCAATAGATGTTGCGAGTATGCCTCATGTGAATTGTGACAGAGACAAGATGATGCAGGTCGCACAGAATATCCTATCAAATGCTGTTGAACATGGTGCTGCAAATAGAATCGAAGTAACATTCACTCAAGATGAAGAAGACCTGTATATTTTCTTCAGAAACAATGGAATCACAATTCCAAAGGATATTCGCTCCAAAATCTTTAACGAAGGGTTCACAACAAAGGATCATGGCGGTTTAGGACTTAATATCGTCAAGCGTATTGTTGAAGCTCACGGTTGGGAAATTACTCTTGAGAACAAAGATGAAGTCTCATTTAAAATCTCAATTCCCCTAAGGGATGTTCAAAAGGCTAAATGAGATCTCTCTCTTTTTTCTCTCTGGCGTCGATACGAAACTATATATGATTTTGATATAGGTTGCACTTGTCAAACGTTTGGCGAAAATTAAACGTTGCTCCAAACGTTAGGCCGTCTAACGACGAAAATCCTCGATTCAGGGTAGTCTTAGCTGATTTAGTGTGAATGTTATCTCCCTACGTCGAGGTAGGTAAATGGTGATAAAAATGGCTTTGATTGAGCTAACGGTAGACCAAGCAGTGATTCTTGCGTATACTGTTCCACTGGTAGCGTTTGTATCAACAATTCTAATGGACATGTATCTGAAAAGAACAGAGAGTGGTAGATTGAATTCCATCTTCTCTTTTATTATGCGTCCATTTCAATTCTCTAAAATCGAGAGTGATACATCTGACACGAGAAAACACCTCCTCCTTTTTCTTGGTCTGATGTACACTACGATCTTCATCTTCCTTATGGTCAATATTATTGCAGAGCTGTATTTCGTGTTGGGTGACGCTGCTTTTCCAGTAGAGCAAGGTTCAACTGGCGCAACTGCTCAAATTAGTAAAATTGTATTAGAAAATCCATGGTGGAGTGGATGGAATGGTGATTTACCATGGTATCACGGATATCCATATCCATTACCTGGCACTTCTACATTTCATAATACATGGGAATGGGTACTGTACACTGCATACTTTGTAGATAATCCAGTCTTCCTCGAGAATTTCATCTTCTCAATCGATGTATTGGCATTCTTAGCCGCTTCTGTCTATTGGCTACCTCTTTTGTTAAGAAGAATTCGAGATGCGTTCATTCCATCCTTTTTCTTTCTCTCAGCTGGAATATTCACATACATCCGACCAAATTTCGGATTATTTGCCCAAGCTTATGCCTTTCAATTTGAAGGAGATGTTTTACAATTTGGTGCCATTCCAAGGGGTGGAACAGAGTTTGTTGGGAATACCGCAATCGGTCTGATGAGTTCCAGTATTCTCCAAATTATAATCTTTGGAGTATTCTTCATTATTGCAGGTGGACTCCTCTGGAAACGGCATTATAGCAAGAGTATGAAAAAATCTCTGAGATTCATGTTGATGCTTGCATTAGGTTATGCATTAAGCTTCCTCGGAGCGATGGCGGTGTATTAAGATGAGATTTACGAATTATAGAGCCATCTCAATCTTAGTAGTAGTATTGAGTTCCCTACTGTTTATTCAAGCGGTGAGTGCAAATGGAGCTCAAGAAGCATATAATACAGCTTCGTTGAAGCAGACCAATCTTGATTATTGGCCAACCGAAGAGTGGCAATTCTCAACACCTGAAGAACAGGGGATGAACTCAGACAAACTTGATGAAGCAATGGCATTTATCCATGAGAATGAGATCCGGTGTGATGGACTTGTCGTTATTAGAAATGGATACATTGTCTATGAGGCATATCCTAGCACAAGATATAGTTCTTTCACCATGCATCGATTATACTCCACTACAAAGAGTGTTCTCTCAGCGCTCATAGGAATCGCTGTGGATCATGGTAATATCAGTAGTATTGATACTCCAGTATTGGACTATTTTCCTGACATTTCACCTGCTAACCCATCTCCAGAAAAAGAAATGATGACTCTTAGACATCTCTTAACAATGACTGCTGGTGTTGAATGGGATGAGCACTCAATGAGTTATTCAAGTCTTGAAAATCCGATTGGTCAAATGTATAGAAGCACTAATCCTCCAAAGTATTTTCTAGATAGACCGATGGCAGCAACACCTGGAGATGTGTGGGTATACAATTCAGGATGTTCACTACTATTATCACACATACTTAATCGCACGACAGGAATGAAGCCATTAGATTTCGCCTATGAATATCTTTTTGGGCCGCTTGGTATTGATCGTGCTGATTGGTATGCAGATTCTACAGGTATTCATAGTGGTGCTGGAGAATTATTCTTGACCCCTAGAGATCTTGCCAAGATAGGCTATCTATTCTTGAATAATGGGACTTGGGATCAACAGACTGTGATTTCTAAGGATTGGGTTAATGAATCTACAACACATCTTACAGAAAACCAGAGGAAGGGTTCCTACATCGGATATGGACTTCATTGGTGGACTGTACCTGGTTTGAATCTATATTTCACTGCAGGACTATATGGTCAGGAAATGTATGTTGATACCACTCACAATATGATAGCTGTCTTTACTGGCAGTGTCCCAGTAGATGAAGCACCTCCTTGGTTGAGTATAGTCTACGATTACATCTTACCATCACTTGGTCTTGGAATTTCTACATCTGAAACTAATTCTAATGTGACAAATGGATTACTAATGGTAATGGTTATTATAACGCCACTAATAACTACAGGTGTTTATTGGTTGATTCTAAAAAGGAAATATCATCCGTAGCAATCAGATTCTTCGTGATATTTTAGGAGAGGTCGAACTCATCTTTGAGGAGACTTCTCCTGTAACATGCTTTGATGCACTTTCCGCAAATGTCATACTTGATTCCTTTTTTCATCAAACTTAGGATGTAGAGTCTGCAATTCTCTCGGTATTCTGGTAATGTATCTCGATGTTTAATGAATGAACATGCTACTTCACAAGCATTGCAATTCCCACATTTTGATTCAATTTGATGATTATGAACCAGAGGGATAGTAAAAAGTATAGACGCGAATCGTATTGCGCAGCTAAATTTTTCATGAATAATTAATTGATTCTTACCTCTCCATCCCAAACCAGCTAATTCTGCTATAGCACGATGTGAAACGACCATACTGAAATAATCCTGAACTGTGTTTACTTCCCCTATGACTCCATCAATTGTAGCTGTTAAGGCTATGCCACCATACCTAGATGCTATATCTCTTGACATTCGATCAAGAACCTGGTTGATACGATTGTATTCCGAAGCATAGTTATTCCAGAGATTGTAGTCAACTTGTCCATTCGTTTTTGTATTGATGTTGTCAATAATAGGGTCAGTATATGCTATTCCAACGCAAGCAATACTTCCTTTTTCATAAAACACCTCGAATTTATTATCTGCAATTGACCTCAGTTTTTCTTGCTGAACTGGAATTAGTGAATCATACACATCGCTAAATTTTGCAAATCCAATATCACCTGATTCTCCGTACGAACGTAGAAGCTCATTGAAATACCCTATGACATCTTCTGTATTCTCTTGAGCATCATCAAGGCTATTCATGAATTGCTCCTCAACTTCCTTATAGGAAATCTACTTGTCATCAATGTTCTTACTCAAATCCAAGTAGAATGTTCCTTCAGCAATTAATCTTGTCTGACCAGATACATATGCTCCGATGAAATCCTCTTCACCGATAACACTTGCGATTATTTTGCTAGGGCGTTTGATTTCATATCCTTGCTCGATGATAATATCATCACCAAGTTTTTTGCGCTTCAAGAGATTATATTGCTCAATATACGCAGCAAGTGGACCTGTAGCACTTCCTGTTGCTGGATCTTCAACCACTCCGACTTCTGGTCCAAACATTCTGACATGTACATTTGAATCTTGATTCACTCCCTCCGTACAGAATATCACAATCAGTTTGCTGATTTGTCCATCAAGAGTAGAAAGAATTTCCATAGAATTAGGGCTCGCCTTCTGGATTGATTCCAATGAATTCAACTGAATCATCAAAAATGGGAATCCTGTTGAAACCCATTGCATTGGTGCATTCGTTGCTATGTCATCCTTAGAGATGTTCAGAGCTGATGCAATAGCTCCTTTATCTCCCCAAATATCTAGAAACTCAGGTTCATTCTGCTTCATACGAATCAAACCGCTTGGTAAATATTCAACAGGTATTGGTCCTATACCAAGCTCCAATGTTGCAGTTCTATCATTAGATTTTACGATTCCCTTTTCTCGCATTACAAACGCTGTACCTATAGTGGGATGTCCAGCAAAGTCAAGCTCTCGGGCAGGTGTGAATATTCTTACCTTGGCTGCAAATTCTGAAGAAGTTGGCTTTTCTAAGAATGTGGACTCCGAGAAATTCATCTCAAGAGTCATTCCCTGCATATTATCCGTAGAGATTGATTTGTTGATATCTATGTTCCAGTAAGTGGCCAATTGATTTCCGCCGAAATTGTATCTATCATCTACGAAGACACTTGTTTGAATATATGGAACTTCAAGCATGATTTTTCATATACAAAACTACCATATGAATAGGGCTGCATAGGCAACATCTAGCATTAACCAAGCAACTTAAGTACTGGCATTTTATGAATTATAGTTAATTACCAATAGAGGTTTATGATAGATGTTCGAGGAGGATACAACAGGTACTCCAGATGAGGAAAATACAACGGATACTTCAGATATTGAAGATACTCCACCTACTGAAAAGATGGAACAGCAGACTAAATCAACTGGAAAGAGAAAGTATCGGCGATCAAGTCTCTATAAATATGCGACAACGGGTGCGTTCATCGCATGGGTTTCATTCATAGTGATATGGCTCTTTTTCTTCGCAGGTAATTATGATATTTTCCAAAATATAGGTGTCACAATAGCATCATTCTTTATTGCTGCAGGAATCTTATCACTAATCGTTATTCCTCCTGGTTCAGGTCCTACTGGGTCCTCGATACCAGTCAAAGCATCCGCGTTATCATTTGTTGCTTGGATTGCGTTTATGTCAATATGGTTACCTTTCTATGCTCCATCTGGAATAATCTATCAGAATATCGTGATTTTCATTGTTGCCTCACTCTTGTTCTTGTTATTCAATGCACTCGTTTGGGGAAGGACAATGAAGAGAGAAATGGGATTCCGACCATATTCTTCAATGGGAATCTTTGGAGGATGGATGGCATTCCTTATAGTTTGGCTTTGGTTTTTCGCCTTGGGATATTCAGGGTATCAGAACATAGCTATTACCATGGTTTCGTTTCTGATTGGGATGTTGCTCATCTATCTCTTATGGCATAGTGAGATTGAACGAAGTAAAGGTGAGATACAGGGAGGAGGACTCTTTACAATCTGGTTCATTATTCTCGCAGCCTGGTTTTGGTTCCTTGCTGATAGTTTTGATGTATATCAGAATCTTGCCGTAATCATTGTTTCCATATTCATCTTTTCAGGTATTGGATACTTCATGGGTCGGAACCGATGGGGTAGTATTCGCGACCTTGATTGGGATGAATAAAAGATTGAACGTCTTCGACTCATGTTGAAGACTTCTTTCTTTTCTTTACTTCAAATATACTTCATAGAAATTATCCGATTTATCGAAACCGATGTTTGTATAGATTCTCTCTCCCATGTCAGTAGCATGAAGAGATACCTTTCCAACACTTTTCCCTCTACAGACTTTCAGGACCTCTTCCATTAACTTTGTAGCAATTCCCCTTCTCCGATATTCTTCCTCGACATACATGTTCATGACATAGGCACACTTACCTGTGGGGTTTCTATTATCTGGAAGCCTAACACTATAATTAATTGCAACTCCGCCTACAATTTCATCAGCTTCTACATCAAGTAGAATTTCTGGATTGTCAGTCCATTCATTCTCTAAGAAATACCGGGTGACTTTCTCAGTGTTCAAAAGGTCTTCTTCTGTCCATCCCATCGATCTGAACATCTCAATTCTATGACGGACAATCCATTCTATATGTTCATGAGTTGCTCTTACAATCATCTGATTTCAACTACCACTAGAGATCAATCGCTTCATTCGAACGAATTAGGTTGGAAGCATTACATGATTTTTGTGATTAAGGCGGTTGGTCTCCTCTAATCTGATATAACCTAAACAAGCCAATCGGTACAACAATAATGAGCCAAATAATTAGGTCTCCAATAGTAGCTATAGTAATAACACTTGGGTCTCCTAGTGGTGTTCCTGGGACCATCAACATTTGTCCCAAATACATCATTTTGACTAATGGAAAAACCAGAATAAGACCAAATACTTGCTTCAACTGAACTGCGTTTATTCTTCCAGCTAGTTTAGGTCCAATCTGGGCTCCGATTATCATTCCAATTCCTAATGCTAGTGCGTAGAATGGATCTATGTGTCCTCCAATGATGTTCCTTACCGTACCCGCACCAGCAGTGAAAATCATCGTAAACATCGATGTTGCTGCAGCAGCATGAATCGGAAGCCCCATCAAGATAGTTAGAACAGGAACAACTATTGCTCCTCCTCCTATTCCCAGAAGACCTGCAGAGATTCCTCCAATGAATCCACCGAAAAGTGCCAAAACGAGTCTAGAGCGAGGGATATCTGAGAAATTGAAGGATTCTACTTCATCTGCCTTACCCTTCTTCTTTGCAAACAACATCTTAATCGCAACAGGAAACAAGGCAATCCCAAAGATGACTCTCAGAATGTAATCTGAAACGATTAACTCTCTCAAAACAACACCAATCAATGATCCCGGTATCGTCATTACTGCAAGAAATAGCCCTGCATTGAAAACGATTGGCCTAGGTTTTTGACGATAGTAGGGAACTGTGCTCGCTGCGGCGACAAATAACGCTGCAACCAAAGCTGTTGCTGGAGCAGTTTGTGCTGTCAATCCAAATATGATAATTAACAAAGGAGTATTCATGATTCCTCCACCAATACCGACCATGGAGGAAACCGTACCAACACCAATTGCAAATGCCGCTATCAGCATAACTTCAACAAAAATATCTTGCATCTTCTTGTCGCCTTACTTCGACGACTAAGACCCCTACTTAAGAAGCTCCATCTGTCCATAAGGATTAAGGTGTCCTTCTTCTTCCTATCCAATAACAACCTGAGAGTGTTACAACCACTCCAAATAGGAGAAATAGCGTGCCAAGGTTTTCGTAGTAGATGATTCCACCACTCGTGGCAAGAATTACAAGCGCTGCAATTATGACGAGAAATCCTATGCATGCAACTGCCTTCCCAGGTGCGGAGTTGTATGATAAGAAATCTGGAGGAGTTTCCTCCCCAGAGATAGAAGGTCGATCCGAAACGGTTACAGCATTTTTGAAAATTCTCTTATTATCCTCAGTGATATAACCATCAATGAGCCCTTCTTTGAGGGTTCCTCTTAGAATCTCAAGGGTTTCTTCTTCAGTGAGTCCTACTTCACTAGCAAGGAGTTGAATTGCACTGAGGTCCTGTTCATTAACCAGGTGAGTCAATCGTTTCTTCACATCAATACTCATAGTACTCACCGTTTTCGAGTCATGATATTGGTTGAGATAAATCTAGCGAACTTGGTATTATTGTTTCTCGAAGCATATCTATGGGTTATCACATAAAAAACCGGCTTACTATGGTTCTGTCCCTATGTGTATATAAATGCACAAAGGATGTAATAGAGACTAGTAACAATTACAGGAATAGGAACATTTTACTATAACCAAATTAGTCTATATACTAATTAAGAGGTACGGAAACAGTGGCTTTAGAATTATCTGCGGGTGTCTTAGCTGTCTTACAAGTCATAGCAGTGCATGGTCCTATCAGTCCGCATGAGATTTGTGATAAAGTTGAGTTGTCACCGAGAACCGTTACTCTTGCACTTGGAACTCTAACCAAGAAGCGACTCTGCAAGAAAATCCCAAACCTTGCAGATATGAGAAAACCTCTCTATTTCTTGAATAACGAGCAAGCTAGACCAGTGCTTGCTGAGTATGGGCTAGATTCAGTCATTCGATCTCCTCCAGCTGGACTTGGGTGGAGACCATAAGATTTCCTTTCATTGGCTGTAGTAGAAGATTCTAAAGCGAAAGACGTGTTAATTTTCTCAATGAATGATGTAGTTATTGAATTCCTTCGGTCCCCTCGCAAACCCGAGAGAATCATATACGGCCCTGAAACAACTGAAATCAAGTTAGTAGGTATGAACATACACGAATTAGTATTTGTTGAAATTGGACCAATGGAAAATCTTCATGTTCTTGATATTAGTGATAATAACCTTGAGCACATCAATTTGGATATTCTAAGTAATGCCGCTGAAATATCCAAGATAAATTTGGAAGATAATAAACTACAATCAATCAAGACTGATAATTTGAAAGACCTCGATAATCTAAGTCTACTGAATTTATCGAATAATCTTGTGAAGAATATTGATATTTCTGCGCTGATTGGATGCAGAAATCTAGAACACTTGAATCTCGCGAACAACCATATCCATTCAATTGACCTTGATCCTATATGTTCCTGTTCTCGCCTTACTAGCCTAAGGTTAGAAGGGAATCAACTTGATGCAATAGACCTGTCGCCTTTGAGGTTATTGACAGGATTAGCATATCTTGATATTTCTCATAATTGGATAAGAGAAATAGATCTAAGTCCATTAAAGAATCATGAGTTAGTCGAATTAAACCTTAGTGAAAATCCCCTTTCCAATATTGATCTAACTCCACTACAAGGGAATACCCATATCAAAAATATCCAAATGAACTATAATCAAATCAAATCTCTGGATTTGCGACCGTTAGCGTCCTGCAAACAACTCCACCACTTAGGTATCTCCAATAGTAAGATTCAGGAAATTGATCTAGTTCCTTTAACAAATTGTCTTAATCTGAGAACATTAGACATTTCAGGAATTGTATCACTGGATGTTGACCTTTGGCCTGTCTTTACTTTTCCTAATCTTGAGGATTTCAGATTCTCAGCGATTCCGACATTCTCAACACTCGCACCACCCCGTTCGGTTGAATGGCCCACTGGCATCGACAGATATAGGAAAAACATACGACGACGGAAAACTGCTGATGAAATTAATGAAAATGGATTGCAAGAATTCAAATCGGGCATCAATTCTATTTACTCTTATATGAGTCCACTCGGCCGATTCTATCTTCGAGTTGCAGTGATGGAGGCGATCGGTCTAGGTCATTTCAAAGGATATGATTGTGATGTTCTCAAGCTACTGAATGCAATTCAAGAAGAAACAGATTTCGAAACTATGCAAATCTCTCTAAAATCAAAAATCTATGAGGGTCTTATAGAACAAGTACAATCAGGAGGTTCTACACTACTTGTTGATGTTGAGCTCGCCCAGGATGTTCCTGAATTAGCCGTTATAACACCTAGGATTCTTGAATTACGCAGGCAGGAGCTAAAAAATGTTGTACTGGGAATGCGCGATGGAAAGTATGACTTGGTCTCACTTTGGTCAACAACATATGGTTTCGAAATTCTAAGCGCATTGAAATTGGGAATTGAGATTGACACTAAAGGAAAACATCTGGAACGATTAAAGACAGAGTTGCTCAAATTCGATATTGAACTCCAGACTTCCGAAGAACCTTCCTCCAGTTTCGAACAACCCAAGATCTCAGAAGAACTACGAGCGTACATCCTAGTTTGTGCAAATAAAGCTGCAATGCAACAATAACTCACTTAGTTTGTAATCTTGTTCCCTCTCTTGAAATGATGTTATCCCCCTCTCCAACTTCCAAATTCTCATAACGCGACAAGACAAATAAAAGATCAGACAACCTGTTGACAAAACGGATAATCTCAGGATTGATCTCATTCTCTCTAGAATATGTAATAATCCTTCTCTCAGCCCTTCTGCACACTGTTCTTGCTACGTGCAAAAAGGAAGCACCCTTTGTTCCTCCTGGAATAACGAAATTCTTGAGTAATGGAAGTTCTTCAACAACTTCATCTGCAATATTCTCAAGTCGTACGACATCAGCGGCGTTAACAGTCTTAATTGATGCTAGGTTCTCCTTATCTTCAACTGACTCACGATTTGTCGCTAGTTCTGCTGCAATGTAGAAGAGAACTTGTTGAATCTCATGGATATAATCTGCTATTCTCTTGCTTGAGTGTATCTTTGCAACTCCCAAACTGGTAATGAGTTCATCTACTGTACCATATGCCTCTACGCGTTTATCGTCTTTTGCGATTCTCTCCCCTGAGAACAGACCTGTTGTTCCCTTGTCGCCTTTACGGGTGTATATTCTCTTGGACAGTGTTTCTACCTCCACTCACTTGTTTGCATTTGGTTGGATAGAGCACGTAAAAACAATACGTTGTGTGATAATTCATCATGTGAGATGTGAAGTTTATATTGCTTCTATTCATTGAAAGGCCGTCGTGGATAAGGAGTATGGTTTTGTTGACATTTAATGAAAACGAAGAGTTCGACTTACAGTTGGAAAACCGGTTAAATCTTCAATTTTCTATAGGCATACTTGGAGTACTCATCGGATTTGTGTCCGGGGTATTATCATTATTCTACAACATTCTGATACAGACTAATTCTCCATCAGAATGGAGCAACTTCATTTCTGTGTATTTCACACAGAATATTCTTGCTCTATATGGGTATATTTTTGTCATGGTTGGTCTACTTGCATTATTCAAAAAGCACAATTTCAACTACATGTGGGTATTTGTAATTCTAATTCTTGAGAATCTAATATTTATCATGTTTAATCCCTATCTTGTACAATGGTTTGAAGCAACGTATGGGGATTTTTCTGTGTATCAGAACTTCTCAATAGCTAGAACGTTACTGAAAATTATCATACTCGCTGGTCTTACATTTTCTATTAGGGACAGTGTAAGGAACAAGTTCCTCATCTGGACTATTATTCTGGGAGGTGCACTAACGTTAGGATTCAACTATCTCTTATGGTACATTCTGTATGGCCCCGGACCATTAATTAACGCGCCAGCTTTAACGACACTTCCCTATCTGGTTGGATCTTATCTTTTTGCAAAGATTTTCAGTATTTTTGAAATTTTACTGTTTGTAGATGAGCGAAAATATTCACCAAGCACTTATCATGAAACCATCGTGATTGGTGGAGAGTTTGACACCTAAATCTCCCTTTTAGTTGTAGGTAATGTTGCACCACAATAGGGGCATTTTACTGAGAGAGGCCCTACCCATTCAACGTCTTCAGCAGTAATATTACCTCCGCAACTCGAACAGAAAGTAGGTGGTTCATGTACAAAATTTTTCTCCACTGTTCTTTCTTGACTATACGCTGGTCTAAACAATCCCACAGGTCTAAAGGCTGATCCTATTAATCCGCGTGATCCATTTGTCTTATAGATGATAGCAAAGCCAATCAAGCATCCAATCATGGGAATCCCCATCAGAAAGAAAAGGATCATTCCAACGCCCAAATTGAATACATCAAACATAAACAGAGAGATGAATCCTCCAAAAAAGAAGACAATAATCACAGCTATACCAGCACACATTCCCATCACATTCGGTTCATCAGTCTGTCCTGTCATTCTGTTTGTCTCCGTAATCATCAATTGAAAGAAAGTTCAGTATATGAAGTTTACAGATACATATCACATATCAAGTCCATCAGGGTTCTTCCATACATCCTTATTCAGGTAGCCAACGAAAAGAGGTTTCTTGAGTGTTGGGCGGGAGACCCACATTAGAAATGGTCTATTAATTATGTAGGGCTCTTGTTCCTTTGGTGCTGCTCCTGCAAGAATTCCCATTGCAACTGCACTCTTGATTCTAAAGCCTTTATGATTCATCTTGAGTTTAGTCTGTTGGAGAGCTTGAGCTATTTCATAGTACGGAATATCCCCCTTCTCTACCATAGCTTTTAATCCGATAATCCAGTCGAGTGAACCTTGGAGGTCTAAGTCTACCATCGGAAAAATTAGACCTGAATATTCTTCGTATACTTTCTCTTTCTCTGATTGAATCTTTAAGGCAATGTCGATTATTGAACTACCTGAAGGGACTTCATCAACCATAATGAAATAGACTTCATCATCTCCTTCAGTATGCACCTTTACTACCAAGTCTGAATGGTTCTTGTGTTTAAAGAGATCATAACCTGAGAGCATTTTAACTCCAGGATACTGTTCATTAGAATCAAGATAGATTGTAGTCGATGTGCCTGTAATTTTCCAATAACCTGTAATGTCCAACTTGCTTGCTGTGCCAAAATCTCCCGGACCAAACGGATTTAGTTCTATATCAAAACCATGGTGTTCTAGCCAATCATTGATTACTCTTGAATCGATATGTGCGATACACTCGATTTCAGGAATTGACTCTATCTCCCCTTTGCAGATTGAGTAGAATTCCTCCATGAAGATCTTTTGTGTATCGTCACTCAACTCCCAATTCTTCACTGGCGATTTATCTTTGAGGAATTCTTCCATCTGTTGGATTGCGCCAACAATGGGATATGTTACAAATGTTGTAGTATCAGTTGTCATACCGTTATTCAAATGACAATATCCTCCTCATTACAAGCCATCAAACATGGGACCTTATAGGGATTCGCAGAAGTTAATCATCTGATTCTAAAGTATGGATATGTTAGACAAAAGTCAAAAGGTTGTACCGATATTGTTGTCTATTGTTGTTAGACGGAGGAGTGGTCAGTTTGGTGGAATCAAACGATCCTTATGAGAAACAAAATTGGGAGAGTATATTCCAAGCCATTGGTCATCCCTCAATTATCCTTGACAAAGATCACAAAATCTTGATGATTAACAAAGCGACAAGCAAGATGCTCAAGAAACGTCCAGACGAGATTATAGGAAATCTCTGTCATGAAGTATTTCATGATTCTGCGGAACCTGCCTGTGGTTGTCCTATGGAAACACTTCTAGAAACAAAAAATCTTGAGACAAATGAAATGGTAGTAGAAACGCTAGGTGGTACTTACCTTATATCCTGCACTCCAGATTTTAATGATGATAGCAAATTAGAAAGGATAATTCATATTGCAACAGATATCTCTGCCCGGTTTCGAGCTGAAGAGGAACTAGAGGCAGTTTTGGACATAATGGGTCATGACCTAAGAAACCGCCTTCAAGCTGCTCTATTAGGAGCTGAAATTCTTGGAGACACATGTCGTGGTGTAGATTCAATAGACGCAATCGATGTTATCATTGGATCGGTGGGTGCTCTGGGTGATATAATTGAAAAAGTTCAGGCAACACGCGGGTTTCTCAATGTACCTATTTCGGAAACATCTCTAGATGAAACTATAATGCAGGCAGTTAAGATTCTGAAATATCGTCATCCAATTGCAATCGTCAACATGGATATTACAGTGTCAGGTGCAATGATTAAGGCGGATACATTTCTGGAGAATTTACTCCTGAACTTACTAGAAAATGGGATTATCCATAATACAAAATTGAAGAAACAGGTTTGGATTTCATTAAAAGAGGATAAGGAAGGCTATCTAGTTACTATCGCTGATAACGGGCCTGGAATTCCATCTCATGTTAGAGGAAGTCTATTTGATCCTGAACGAAGATTTGGTGGCGTAGGAATACACCAATCTGTTCGTATCGCGAAGAAATATGGTGGTAGAATCACTCTCACTAATCGTATCCCTGATAATCCCGGAGAAGGTGCGGAATTTAGAGTCTTCTTGCCCGCATTATGATAGAATAAACGAGTAAGAAAATCCTACTCGTAGAAGTACTTACCTTTGGAATAAATTACTTCATCACCTGCAATTATCTCGCCATCAATCATGGTCTTAATCATATCCACGTGAACAGCTGATTCGTTGACACCATTGCACTCCTTGTAGGCTCGACCTAATGCACAATGGATAGTATCTCCAATCTTCTCATCGAATAACATATTCAATGTGTGCTGTTTGATGCCGCGATTTGTCCCTATCGCCATCTCACCAAGTTTCTTAGAACCTTCATCAGTTTCAATTAGTGCTTTGAGCGTATCTTCGGATTTTTCAGCAGAATAGTCAATGACATCTCCTTTCTCAAAGGTGAGTCTTACTCCCTCAATGACTTTGCCCAACTGTAAGAAAGGAATGTCGAAATAGATTCTTCCCTCGACAGTATCTTCTACTGGAGCTGTGAATACTTCACCACTTGGCATGTTATGCTTTCCATCAGAAGCTATCCAAATTCGACCTTCTGTTTTTGCGTACAAATCAGTTTCTGGACCCACATAACGAATATCACTATGGTGTTCAAGATGCTCCTTCATCAAAACCATATTCTTGCTCTCAGCTGCCCAATCAACTAGGGTAGCACCATATACAAAGTCTTGATACTCTTCCAAGCTCATATTTGCTTGTTGAGCGAGAGTCGCACAAGGATGAACAGTAAGGCACCATTTCTTCGAAAGTCGTATAGTTTGAATGTCTTGATTTGCTTTGTTGACAAGCATCATTCTCTTTGGATCAACATTGGCAAGTGCCATTGTGTTCATCGGAGAACGAATGAAGATGTACGCATCGCAATTCTCAATGAAAGCTTTGACATGTGTTGGTTCAGTACTAAGAGTTTCATCATCAGCGCCGTCAAAGAAAGCTCTCCTTATCTCTTCACTACTCATAAGAGTAAAAGGTGCACCTCCTCGAGCCGCGACATGCTTAGTAACAGCAACTGCAAGGTCATGTGACAAAGGACTTGCAACAATTGCAACCATGTCACCCTTCTTTACTTCTGTGCTCCAATCGACCAGAATCTTAGCATGTTCCTCAATTCTCTTATCCATTGTCTGTAATCCTCGATTTCTCCCACAAAAACACTCCAAGATTAAGCTTGCTGCTTGTGCTGTTTTTTTCGATTGACGCAATTTCGCTTCTGGAGGCTATCTATTAACGCAAATAGCTATAACCACTCTCACATATAGCAAAGAGTGCATTGTTGTCTATATACTATAGATTTGCATCTTGTCTTAGATGTCGTTTCCGACATGTAGTCTTCCTTCGACTCGGTAGATGGAGAAAAAATAACGATGCTAACACGTAACTCGAAACGAGTTCTGGCAATGACTCTAGTAACAGCTTTTCTTTTTATGGCTGTGTCACCTGCACTTGTCCACGCTCAGACTCTTCCTGGTCATTTCAAGAGTGGACCCTACCTAGACAAGATTGTCTTTGATGTAATTACGCAGGAAGACCAACGCGTCATTGCGCTTCAGGACGGAGATATTGATTTGATTGATGATCAACTCGATCCGTCATTCCTCGAAACTTTAGTGGAGGCACAAGATGTAGAAGTGTTCCATAAGGTTAGGCAAGGATACGGATATGTCGAGATTAACTGTCAAAAGTATCCGCTGAATATAACTGCCCTTCGTCGTGCTATCGCCTTTGCTCTTGATAAACAAGCAGTATCCGACGATGTATGGGAGGGTCTATCTCAACCACTAGACAGTGTTGTTCCAGCTGGACATCTATTCACTGTTGAGGGTTCAATGCCGTATACGTACTATGAAGCAAATATTGCTTTTGGTAACCAACTACTTGATGAGGCCGGATTTTTAGATATAGATGAAGATGGTTTCAGAGAGGCACCTGATGGTTCAGACTTTGATATTCTTGTTGAATGTGCATCAACATCTGCAATTGCAATTCAATGTGGTGAGATTCTCGAAGAGGCATTGCATGCCTTGGACATAGATGGTAACTCAGAAGCTACAGACTTCTATGATTATCTAAATAGACTCTACTTCCACGGGGATTTCGACATTGTCTTTCTTGGTACTAGTTTCACTAACAGTGATGTTGATTGGCTTGAAACAAGCTTTGGTTCTGAATACGCTGATGAGCCCTATCTGAACCTTCCAATGTTCAGGAACGAAACATTCGATTCGTGGATTCCTCAGTTAAAGACCGGTACGACATTTGAGGAAGTCTATGAAGCGGCTATCGAGATGCAAAAGATACTCATCTATGAGTGTCCTGAGATTATCCTCTACAACAACATTCAGCTCTATCCATACAGAACCGATAAGTTTGAAGGATGGGTTGAATCGATATTTGATGGTATTCCAGGTTTCTGGACAAATATGAAACTTCACCTGAAGGACTCTCTTGGTGGTCCCTTCGGTGGTACACTTGTTTGGAGCAACTCTGAGGATGTTGACACCTTCAATCATATGGCTGCAGGTTCGGGATACACTCAACAAGTTCTCGATGGTATGTTTGATCAGTTAATCAAGGTAGGACCGGAAGGTGAGGATGTGCCATGGTTGGCCGAGGACTGGACAGTTGAAACTCATGATGACAACTCTGCTGTACCTGCTGGCCACATGCGAATCACATTTGATTTAGTTCAGAACGCAACATGGAGTGATGGAACACCATTGACCGGTGAGGACATTGCATTCACCTTCAATTACTACAAGGAAGGTGCTGGGAATCCGTATGGGCCCGATTTAGTAAACATGGTCGCAGCATATGCACCAACCCCATACGAAGTAATCGTTGAATTCAACACTCAGTCTTACTGGAACCTTCACTTATGTGGTTATGATGAGATCATTCCTAAGCATGTCTTCGAATCTCTTGAACCTGATGATTGGCAGACCTATCAGCCCGATCCTCCCGCATCCCCAATGGTGACTTCTGGACCATACAATTGTTCAGAATTTATTGCTGGTGAGTTCACTGAACTAACACGGAATCCGAACTACTTCTTTGGATTGAGTCATGAAACAACTCCAACTACCCCCACAGGTGGCGGAGGAATTGACTTGACTTTAACCTTAGTAGTTGGTGCAATCGGAGCTGCTGTTGTCATTCTCATAGGTGGCTATGTACTAATCAGAAATAGATAATTTCACTCAGAGGGGAATTTTCCCCTCTTCTCTTTCTTTTTCATTTCATCTTTACATTTGTAAAATAGACTGAGTCTTTATCAGATGATGGTAGAAGCACCAGTTAGTTGTGTGAAAGAATATTAAGCTTCAAGGCCTCGGCGTGGCAGAGCTCGATCAGGTCGCGCACGTTCTCGGGCACGGCGAGGGCGGTACCCGAGTACC
>JAEORG010000072.1 GCA_016841005.1 Candidatus Thorarchaeota archaeon
GAATGTCACATTGTGAAAACAAACGTCATAGTGAATTGAAATGTTCTCTACACTCGAATCATTATATATCGTCAGAGTTTCATCATAATCAACTAGTTCTGTCTGAGTGCCTAAAGTATACAGAACGCCTATAATCATAGCAGTAACTAATAGTAAAATAAAAACAATGCACATAGATCTCTTTCTCATTTTCTTACCCATCAACATAGCATGTTTCGATGAAATAAGCATATTTTGCACATCTACTGGGTGAAATGAGTAAGATAGAGACTTTAGCAATCTTTAGTTCATTGCCATAGTCGTGCAAGTTGCCATTTATTTCAGAAAGGAGTGTCTAATTCTAGACATTGATTCAGTAACGAAAATGGTTCACTATTGGCATCTTCCAACCCATTCCGAACGACTTCTTAGTAATTCGAATACAAGGAGGTGCCTGCCATCGTTTATACTCAGCCAAGCGAACTCTTCTGTAAACATCATCTACTATATCTGGTGGGTAGCCCATATCCAACAGCTCTTGTTTACCACGTCGATTAGCTACAATCTCGTCAACCATAGGACTAACAATATCGAAATCGAATGGATCATATTGATTGTCCTTCAGTTCTGCAGATGGCTTCTTCTTTATCGAGCCCTCAGGAATTATTTGATTTCCAGCTCTTCGATTGACATATTTTGAAAGTTTGTAGACCTCCAACTTCGAAACATCTCCGATAACACCAACTCCTCCGGTCATATCCCCGTACAGTGTACAATATCCAAGAGCTATCTCTGTTTTATTTCCTGTATTGAGAACTAGAATTTTGAGATCCTTCAAACGATTAGATATGTCCATCAGTATGTTACCACGCGTTCTAGGTTGGATATTCTCATCTGCAACCGGGTCATCCCTTGATATATCAATATTGAAATGAGTGCGTAGTTCCTGAAGTGGACCATTCCAGGTTGAATGATATGAATCCACTACGCCTTGTATTGGTATTTGGATATACTTGATTCCAAGGTTTTCAGCTAAGAGTTCTGCATCACTTTTTGAATGATCACTGGAAAATTTCGAAGGCATTGAAACACCGATTACATTCTCAGAACCTAAGGCATCAGTTGCAATACATGCGGTTAAAGACGAATCGATTCCACCACTAAGTCCAAGAACAGCCTTATTGAAACCGGTCTTTCTGAAGTAATCCCTGATTCCCAAAACTAAAGCATTGTACATTTCTTCCTCTTCGTCATATTTTGGTTTTAAGACTGGAGTTCCCTTCCCACTAGAGATATCGACTTCGGTTATAATCAATTCCTCTTCAAACTGAGATCCTAAGGCGATAATTCGCCCCTCAGAGTCAGCAGCAATACTCCTACCATCGAAAACAAGTTCATCTTGACCTCCGACCAAATTAACAAGAAAGACCGGAGTCTTGTTCCTAGTTGCCTTATCCACTACGAGCCGCTCTCGCTCGAATTGCTTTCCAACATGAAATGGAGAGGATGAAATATTGATAACTACCTGTGCCCCTTTCGAACAGAGCACATCTGTCACCTTTACATCATACACTTCGTCCCAGAGATCCTCGCAAATTTCAACACCAAGTAGTATGTTTGTATTTCCGAATGATACTTGAACAGGAGTAATGCTTTCACCGGGCTCAAAGTAGCGTTCTTCATCAAACACATCATAAGTTGGAAGAAGTGTCTTGTGAATTATCTTTAGTAATTCCCCATTCTCATATACTGCAGCTGCGTTATAGAGCAAGCCGTCTTGGTCAGAGTCAACGAATCCTATGATTGCAATGATTCCTTGAGTGGATTTAGTCAATGAATTGATAGCTTCGTGATTTGTTGCAATGAAGGCTTTTTCATGTAACAGATCTTGCGGAGGATAGCCAGTGATTACCATCTCTGGAAAAGCAATTATATCCACACCTTGTTGCCGCGCTTGTTCCAAATTTTCCGAAACCTTGCGTAGATTCCCTTCAATATCACCAACGATGGGATTTATCTGAGCCATGGCTACCTTCATCGTATAACCACCAATTCCTTCGGAGACACCAGCGAGTAAAGGCTTTTGTCCCAAGAGCTGAAGGCAAATGATGCCATCATTTAGAGTTTATAGGTTGAAATTTCCACCAATCTTTGTTTTGCTGAGAACATCTCTTTTTTAGAGAGGTTAGATAATGAAACCTAATGTTCCCTGAAGAGAGTTAGGTTGGAAACTCGAATGGTGAAGAAGAGAAAGAGTGTATGTCTGCTTTCCATCCCGATACTAATATTTCTCCTATTTCCACTAGCTTTCAAACTTGGCACTCAGACTCTGATGATAAACGGAAACGATGTAGATGAAGCATCCTTGGCAAATATAATCTATGCCTCTGATACAGCCAAGGAAGTATACGAGCACGTTTCTCAATATTCATACACGAATTTTGTAAAGGAGTTTTCCGATATAGGACCAAAACTCTATGGTACAATTGGCAATGAGTTGGCAAGGGATTGGATACTAGATCGTCTCTCTAATGTAACCAACGGCAAAATAGTAGGTCAGGTCACAGGTGATTATGGTAATGTGATTGGTCGACTCAGGGGGCGAATGGGAAACAATGGCCCAGTTGTACTCATAGGAGCTCACTACGATACGATTGATATCGCACCTGGGGCTAATGACGATGGTTCAGGTGTAGCAACAACCTTGGAACTTGCTCGTGTCCTCTCACAATATTCATGGCCTCTTGACATTTATTTCGGATTCTGGAACGATGAAGAGTCCGGCCTTCATGGTTCAGCAGAAACTGCATCAAATTGGTCTGACAGTGAGGTAGACCTTCTAATCTACTACAATATTGACATGTTACTCGTGCCTTCCTCAACAGCCCAAGC
The DNA here is from genome assembly GCA_016841005.1 of Candidatus Thorarchaeota archaeon. Next base: position 2,872 of record JAEORG010000072.1, read on the forward strand.
TGATGAGAAAGTCGATATGCTCTATCTAGCAGACTCCGGGGCATCATTTCATGATGCACAATACTGGGCAGAGCTAACTCGAGTAGTTGGTCATAATTTCGACTATGCAGTAACAAAGCCTATACCCTCTACCCAAACCAGCATTTGGCCATATTCCGACCATAGATCATTTCAAGGAGCAGGTTACAAGAGTGTCATTTTCGCTCATGAAACAGGAGCAAGAGCTGATGATGCTTACCACACTTCAGATGATGTCTGGTCGAATCCATTGTACAAATACAATTACGCTACAAAAGCTACTGCAAGCATGGGTGCAGCGATTGCATTAGCCTTAGGGCGGACAGAAAACCAGCTCTTCACTGAACGATACTCTCTAAGTATCCCACCATCCATCTCAAAGACCGTTATGGTGGAAATGAGTCTAGATACAGAAATTGGAATCTTAGCCACATGTGAAGGGGGAGGTACTGTCAATGTTGAATTCTTGGACCCTGTTGGTCAGCTGATTGGGAGCAAAATCGTTGCCAATTACGGTTCAAATCCACCATTGAAACTTCATCTCAATACTTCATGGGTGGGTCTTCATCAAATACGAGTGACTAATACAGAATCATCAACTGTGACTTGCAATGTTGAGATAGATTATGAAACTGATATAGATGGCGATAATAAGCCTGATAGTCAAAATTGGTGGTACAACGCCTACAATGTTGATTCGGATTCAGATGGCATTAGTGATGGACAGGAGAAGGAGATTGGCTCTGATCCAACAGATGCGGATTTTGATGATGATGGTTTGACAGATTATGAAGAAGTTCAAATCTATGGTACAGCTTACAACAACAATGACACAGATTCTGATCTCATGCCTGATGGCTTTGAAATCCAGATGGGACTAAATCCACTTGTGCGAGATGGTGATAAAGATCCCGATTTCGATGGACTTCTCAACTATGAGGAGTACCTCCATGGGACCATGTTCAATGTGAGTGATACAGACCACGACCTCATGATGGATGGCTGGGAGGTCCTATATGGTCTAGATCCATTGTATAATGATGCATCAGAAGACCCAGACGGAGATACTTTGGATAATCTGTATGAATATAGAGCAGGATATAACCCGATGGTCTTCGATGGTCCGATGACATCTGTCATTCCTATAATGATTGGAACAGTGTCTACGCTAGTTGTTGTCGTTGCATGGGTCATTCAAGGACGGTTAAGGTCACGAACCTGATGCTGCTTCAGTTTCTTTCTGGGAATTCCCGGTCTTTGAATTCCCGATCTTGGTATCCCTGATATTTTGGATCATTCATCAATGGATAAGTTGGTGTAGGATTTATGGGTCGTCCATGATATCCTACAAACCACCATGCAATGAACGAAACTATAGGTACTACTACAAAAAATACCAGATATAGTGAGACTTGTACTGGATTACTAATTGGATAATATGGCATTGCATATATCATTTCAATAGCACCGATTAACACAATGATGACCATAACTATTGTACATGCAGGAGAATTATCCCCAATGTTACGTGGCATCTCCAAATCCCTCAATCATATGGCAATGACGAATCAATCTATTTGAAGTTGTGGGTGGAAAATCCGGTCTAGCAGGTTATCTTTTGATTGACTTTTATCCAACAACGAATAGTCAGTAGCAGTAAGACTATGCCCACTCCTATTGCCAGCAGAAAGAGTGGAGAACTTCCAACCATGACTGTGGAGCCTACGACGGTACCAACCTCAGTGATAAGTAAATATTCTGTGTATTTTTTAAGGTGCTTAATCTCCTTGCTCTCCTTTGGAGGATTTTCATACTTCTGTAACTGGCAGAAAATTTGCCATGCGCGATCTATTGATCTGGAGATTACGGAATGATATAATTTTTCTACTGAAAGAGCAAAAACAGAAATTGCTAAAATGAGAGCAGTAGTGCCACTTAGGACAAAACCATGATCTACCATTAGTGGATTAAGCAAAGTCAAATATGCACAGAGAATAACTACAGAGCTGCCAGCAAGAATCACAAAATTCACTCTACCAAACCACGCAGTACCGGGACTGAATATCCGTCTATCATAAAATAGTTCAACTTCAGGTTGTAGAACATCGGATGTCTTTTTTGAAATTCTCTCTCGTAAGACATCGATGACCTTCTGATGCCACACATAGCCCATTCTCTGAGTCACGAGAGTGGATATCGTTCCAATACTAGATGCAAATGCAACAACTCCGACCACAAGAAACAGGGGAACTGCAACAGAACCATTTGTTTGATCGTTCGCTAAAGAAACTGCAGAAAACAGAAGCGCAATCATGACCATATGTATGTTGAAGGCTTGATACGATTTGTCTATTGCATGTCGAAAGTGAGTCCAGTGCTGGTCATACTCTGTTGTCAAAGCACTGAGTTCCCATCGTATCATTGGCTGTTCTTCTGTCAAAATTCAGTTTCCTCCTGATTGACTATTTATCAACTCTCTCAACATCTTAGCGGCTTTCTTGTAATGTTCACGAGCATCCTTTATGCTTTCCTCATCTTCTACATCATAATCAACAATGATTTCCGCGAAGATCTCTTTGTATTCAGATATGCTTGCAGGTAGTCTATGTATATGAAGTAGTGATTCACAAGAATGGTTTCGAACAAGATAGTCTGCGTCTTCAACAGAATCGAAGAGGGCTTCAACAATTTCAGGTGTGTTATAATAACGCAACATTCGAGCTGCATCCATGCGAGAAGACCAAAAACCAGCGTTCTTCAAGACCTGAATGATATATGAAGTATAACCAGTGGTATTCTCTATGACGTTTAGTGCGTGCGCAATCTCAATCCTTAGTCGATCATGGGTTTGGTCAATTATTTCTTTCATAATAGGGATAGCTTTCTTAGAACCCATCTCACGTAGACCCATCGGAGCCCAATAGCTCCCTTCATTCATGGATTCGATTAACATCTCTTCTCCCTTTTCTCTCTCTTCACCTGTGAGATATTTGGCTGAAGCAGGGTCGATGCCATCATGCCACATCATATACGGATCGCCAAAGAAATTGTCCATGAATCGGTTCCATTCAGAGCTAGGCATAGAAGACATAGCATCTGCTTACCATATCAATTTCTCGCGGATGGATTTGCTTGCGATTATCCGATTATCTGTTTAAATCGAGGGTCACTACGTATTGGGTCAAAATCTGTGTCATGCTTTGCCCATTCTCGGATTGAATCATCATCCGCACATGCTAGTCGGAGATGATCTATTGCTTGTTCGGTCTTGCCTGATAATGAGAGATAACAAGCAAGATTGTAATCAGCAGTCTTTATGTCACTAGATTCTTTCGCAGTTGCTTTAGCTCTTCGTGTAGCTTCTATCGCGCCTGCTAAATCACCTATTTCCTTCAACGTGAATCCTTTGTTGTTCCACAATCCTGAACGTTCAGGTTCAAGTTCAATCGCTCTCTCAAAGGCAGTCTTAGCTTCAGTGTATTCTTCTGCTCGAACATGAGTGTGTCCTAATTCATTCCAAATTCTCCAATCGTTAGAAGTCTGTTTCAAGAGTGACTCGAGGATTTCCCTTGCACGATCTGTTTGTCCCCTATCTTTGTAGAACTTTGCTCTCTTTAGTTCCTCTTCAATGGAAACCAATTATTTCTTCTCCTCAAATGATAGCAACTAGCATGATTGTATATGTGTCTACTGATAGTAGACATTTTTGATTCTCTGTCTTAGTGGAGTCTTTCCTACCAGATCTGTAGAATCACTGAACTGGTCTACTGATCCAATATACTTTGGAAGCTGTAGTACCTTCTCATCTGAGATAGTTTTACGGATTGCTGTGAAGAAACGTCCAGCAAAGATTACAGAGTATGGTCGTTCATAGAATTGCTTAATGTTTGAATCGAGTTCCTCTGTGATCTTCAACTCATTATGCTGCTTTGCAATCTGTTCCAGAACAGCACTGAACGCCTTGTCGCGAGCCTCCCAATCGCGTGCGTCTAGAGTTGCAATAAACAAGGGTTCAAAGGTCTTGTATGAGTTGAGCTCTCTAAAGGCGGTTCCAAACCACTTTGGATAGGGTGCATATTTCTTCTCCATAAGAAAACATAATCTCATTACATCTCGGACCAAACGAGAAGCAATGATCCGTGCACCAATCTCATCACCTGCACATCCTGCTCTACCCATGAGGTGTTCTTCTTGAGCAATTCGAGCCCACTGAGTAGATAGAAGGTATTTCCAAACATCAGTAGGATAATAATCAAATTTCTTCCTGATATCTTCAAGCTGCTCCAGTCCATCATGGTAAACCTCGCCCTGAGTAACTTCAAGAAGTCCTTGTTCTGAGAAAACAAGCCAGTCTATGGGAGTTGGTGTTTCATGGGGATTGAATCCAATGTGCTTTTCAAAGAAACTCTGAATGGTATGAATACTAATTGCATGATTGATGAAACCAGTAGTGGTAGAATCTTCTACCCAGGAACCGTGTGGAGCTATTTCCCAATTTGTTGAATGCCCTTTGAAACTCGGAGGAAGATTCTCACCTAGCATTTTGTATATCCGTTTTGAATATGTTGGGAAATCTGAATCAGATAGAAAGAGCTCTAACCACGTACCCCAGGCATGATCCGCTGACATTGCAGTGTCATAGCCTAATACATCAGAACCCTGTCCCATTCGACCTATTGAATAATGAACATCCGGAAAGAAATCCTCTATGAGGCCGCGAACTACCTCTTCATAGAAGAGCCTTGCAAATTTCAGACCAGGAATGAACTTCTCCATAATGTACACCACACAAATCTTCAAGAGATGCGAATTAAGGTCAATGTTCTCCTCCAATAGATTTGCCGGTGGTTATAATGAACAAAGTCGACGAAGCTGAGAAACTAGTTAGTGAAGCAATGGAACTTCAACTCGATGAACAGTATGATGAGGCTGAGAAACTCCTCCGAGAAGCACTCAGTCTTGATTCTGACAACATCAATGCATTGACAAATCTTGGTATTGTTCTATGCGAACAAGGAGAGTATGACGCTGCAGTCAGTATTTTTCGTCGCCTACTTTTAATTGATTCAGAAGATCCAGATATCTGGGTATTTCTTGCAGACCCGCTAACGAGTCTTAATAGGAACGAAGAGGCTGCAGAAGCTTTAGAAAGGGCAATTAAGCTAGACCCGAATGATGGAACTACTTGGTCAATCTACAGCAATGTACTCTCATACTTAGATCGTCATGAAGAAGCAGAAGAAGCCGAAATCAAGGCAGAAGAGTTGAACAAAGCCCATGAAGAGGATATGAAACGGAGAGGATTCCCCTAATTCGATTCATAAGACCTATTCTTTTCCATCCACTCGACTGCAAAATCTACAAGATTACGCATTGAAATAAAACGACTTGGAGCCTGTCCTATTTTCTTCAATTCATAGTTAATCGTAGCTTCATAAGCTTCGCCAATTATTTGGAAATCATCGCTGGAATAGTTCCTTTCTTTCCATGTTTTCCACACTCGAACTCCATTCTCTAGGACAGCTGCACTCCAATTCATCCATGGAAATCCTTTGATGTTTGTCTTCGTTTCAGCAAAATGTAGAGCTGTATTGACCTCATGAGTTACTCCAATCAAGAGAATCTTTGCATCTAATTCATAGGCTCTTCCGAGTGGACTCTTTTCATCATACACATGATCAAGAGGATGAGTTTCTGTGATAGAATGAGCATGTTTACCACAAGCGGCCCATGAAACTTGAGGATGATTACTTCTAATGACATTAGGATATTTTCTAAATACCTCTGGTAATCGACCGACTCGACGGGCAGGTGTTATGTCTGGTCGATAGGGGGGATACTCATCTCTGATGATTTGCCACCAAGATTCAGGCACTGAAGGATATTGCCATGGGCTTGGTTCTCCATTATCTGTACTATGTGTAGGTACAACAATAGTGCCCTCTTCTCCAACAGATTCCATCAGAGCCGCGATAACTGTTACTACACCACCAACAATCCAACCGATCTGGCTCATTGAGGAATGAACAATGACAACATCTCCAGATTTCAATCCAATCGAAAATAGGTCTCCAACTAATCTGGACTGAGTGATAGGTTCTTTTGTATTATCTACAATGAGTTTTTCTCGTTCCCAGGGTTCTTTAGGAATCATGAGATTGAAGAAGAAATAGGACTAATAACAGCAAAGGAGAAGGCAAGAAATACAGCGATTCATGAAATCCTTCACAATTCAGATCCACACATTTCAATGATGACACCATTGAGAATATTAGCGAATGAAACTACGGATTCGAAATCTACATACTCTACAGCTGAATGAGCACCGTCCCCAGATGGACCAAACAGAACACTGGGAGTACCTGAATCAGAAATCAAAGCTGCATCCGTCCACCATGGAGCACCAATTATACTCTGAGTTTGAGTCAATATTCGCTCAGAAACGAGTTGAATCGTTTGCACAATATCTTCATCCGTTGAAGTATCTAAACCGGATCTATAGAGAAAAATCTCTGAATCTGCTTGAAACTGAGAATCCTCACTGCCTAACTCTTGAAGAATAGTATTAATCTCTTCTAAAACAAAATCCAATGTTTCGTGAGGTAGTGTTCGTCGTTCCAACTCAATTCTACAAGTATCAGGATAGGTGCTGAGCTCTATCCCTCCTTCGATAAGTGACGCATGAACAGACCCACGACCAAGAATGGGATGAGGAAGTGCTTCCTTTAATCGTCCATCTAAATTCTCAAGAGCAACTAACACCTTTCCTGCCTTAGCAATTGCATCAACTCCAACATCGTACATACTTCCATGGGCTCGTTTTCCATGTACTACGATTCTTGCCCAAGCAAAACCTCTATGAGTCGTGATTATGTCCAGTCCTGTAGGTTCACAAACAATAGCTGAGTGAGCTCTATATCTCTTCACTACCTCTTCTGTACCGATACTTGCATATTCCTCATCAGCCACAAATGTGAAAATCACATCGCCATTCAACTTGACTCCTGACTTGACTATTGCTTCAGCAGAAAGAAGCATCGCAGCTAGACTGCCTTTCATATCGAATGCCCCTCTGCCGTAGACCTTTCCATTTTTGTAGATTGGTTCGAGGGGATCAATATCCATGTCTTCGAAACTAACTGTATCTGTATGGCCATTCAACATCAAACTTCGTCCGTTACCAGAACCTCTCATAATTCCGATTACATTTACTCTATTTTCACCTAACTCTTGATATTCCACTTCTAATCCTAGTGTGCTAAGATATTGACCGATGAAATTAGAGATTTCCAGCTCTCCCTGACTACCTTGAATTAAGGAGGGATTTACGGAATCAATTTTAATCAATTTCTGGAGTGTTTCTATCAATTTTGCAGAATCAACAGTTGGAACATTCATGAAACTCAATCATCCTCTTTTCGTTTTCGCTTTCAAGACAAGATTAGTTCATCCAATCCATTCAACTGGATGGTCATCAAGTAATTTCTTCAACCACTGATGGCCAAACTCAGGGTCTATAGCAAATTCTCCATCATGTTCTTCAAACTCTCTGTCAGGAATTCCAAGAATATTTGGAATTTCATCTTTCATCTTCTTCGGAATTTCAAGAATAACGTTGGAATCCAGTAGAAATGGTGGTTCTCCAAGTGCCTGTTCCGTGAACATTGGTTTCTCAAGAATTCCACTTATGTCTAGATGACCTATGTTGTTTTTCGAGAGATTGATACTACCTATTCTGGACAGTGGACTTAGAACATTAAGGTCAAACGATTTGAGTTGACAATCAGTCAGTTCTAGCCTATCAATTGCTTCGAGGTTTTGAAAAATTGAAAAGTCAATATTGAGGTCGATTTCAGAACTATAGCATCCATTAATCTGGAAGACTTTCAGGGGTATATCTTTAGGAAGGGTAACAAGATAGGGTTTTGTTGGATTTTCAGGACCCAAATCACCAAGGTATATACTGGTTAGAGTTTTACATCCTGAAAGAACACTAAGATCTAATTCTGAATTATCCAATGAATAGAGCCCTATCGATCCAAGCTTTGGCAGTGATTTCAGAATTTCAAGTCCAGATAATTTCTTCAACGGGCAGGCGATAGTCACACTATACAGCTCAGGATGACTTGCAAGTGGTGTTAGATCTATATCCTCGATTGGTGATTCCGGATTAACGTTGATCTCGATGCCAGTTAGGTGTTCAAATTCCTGTATCCCATCGAGGGTGATTTTCTTCAGATACGGACCTTCTGTAATCTTAAGGAGGAGAAGATCTTCAAGTTCCCTAAGAAGTGAGAGGTCAAAAGATTTTCCTTCTGTTATTTCAATGGTTAATACTTGAACTTCTGGTGCTGCTGCTACAATATCTTCAACAAGTTCCAAGTTATATGAGTCAGCGATGGTGATTCGATGGAGTCCTTTCATTGATTCACGTCGCGCCTTTCGTTCTTTTGCTAAATCTTCAGCCATGGTCGCTCCAATCCTTCATCCTAGAAATTTTAATTCTATAACTCTGTGACCTCCAATGGAGTCTTTGCTAAGACATCGCAACCATTCTTTGTTATTACAATGGGACCCTCATATCGAAATCCAATAGCCTCCTCTGGTACCATCATCTGCATTGCACATATGACAACCTGCCCTACGTCATACACATGATCGGGATCCGTCCAATATGGCATTGGTCCTGTATTCATACCAATCCTCCATTCATCACCCATGACTCCAATGCCATGCTCAAACCCTGGCACAAGATACTGAGCGATTCCTTTAGCATCAGCCCAGTCCATCATGTCATCAGCCATTTTCCCAGGAGTCATTCCAGGTGAATACATATCGATCACACGAGTAATTGTTTCAATGAAATAATCAGCAAGCTCTCTCTGACGGTTTGTTACGGGAGATAGCAGATAATTATGCGAATGATCACCAAGACCTAGCTTGAACATTGCATGGAGGTCTACCATTAGTGGCTCTCCGCTTTTAGTGGGTTTTGTTGTAGCTGGTGTACAAGCACCCATTGCATAGGCAGTTCGATAACCTGAAGCTATCTCATTTCCTGTGGTATAGCTCCACGACCATTCACTTCCCGCCTTCCTCATTGCCGCCTCAGCAATTCCAGCAATTTCTGTTTCAGTCATTCCCACCTCAAATTGATTAAGTACTGCCTTGTGACCAATATCCACAATATCAGAAGCTTTACGAAACCTGTTAATCACTCCCTGGGATTTGACTATTGAGAGCTGGTCTACAATGTCATGTGCATTCACAAACTCTGTATTTGGTAATCTTCTCTTAATCCAAGCAAATTCTTCAGTTGTGAGATTGCCTTCGGGAAGATAACAAGACATACCAAGTTCTACACCAACTCTTCCTTCCCCAGATGGAGGTAGGTATTCTTCAAGTTCATCACTGATGACATCCATCTGGTGACCTCCACCAAGTGGACCAAACCCTCTAACATCATCTAACCAACTATCATCACGCACTCTCTCTGCATCAATCACAAACGTGAAGATTGCTGGTTCTCCAGACTGAGGTATAACTATGAATGAACGCCAAGGACAAAACACATCTCCAATGTAGCTAATAGTTCTCAGTCGAGACCCAAGATACACCTGTAAATTCCACTCTTGCATCATATCTTGCATATCATGTAGTTGTTTCTTGTAATCAATAGAGTAGTCGTATTCTGTCATAACTACACCTCAAAATTCAGTTGGTACTGTTGCAATGATTTTGTTTAGTTTGTCAACAACACTTGACAAACGGAGTGCCTTTACCATGTTCCCCTTTAGTTTGATTTTATTTCTCATGAGTGCTGTACGAGCCCCAAGTTCAGCCATGGATATCTGCCTGAAAATCTCATAGTCACCTATAATCTTGAACTCAGCTTCTCTTGATGCAACTTCATCATCATCTGTTCCTACGAGTCCTTCTGCCATTACGCCATCTTCAAATCTGAAGTACATATAGCGCTGTTTTCCATCGGGACAATTCCGCACGATATTGACCATGGATGATGAAACTTTCTTCATCTCTTCAGGTGTCAGCTCAGCCTTGACTCTCCTTTCAACCTCATCCATCCATTCTTTAGATAGATACATCAGCTTTGAACCATCATCAGTCATTTCAAGTCCTCCTTTATCGAACCTGCCCTTGATAGGCAAGCCATCAGATATAGATTGTTGCCAATTTATCCTACACGTCACTTATATCGAAATGTGCCATGAGATTGTATTTGCGGGATAGAAGTGTCGACTGAAAGAATTCAATCACTTAGGAAGAATATTGTTGGAGCAGTTCCAAGTGTATCGATTGAGCGTACAAAATTTTACACAAGCTCGATGATAGAAACAGAAGAGGAACCAATTATAGTTCGACAGGCAAAAGCTCTAGAAAATGTCCTGAACAAAATGAAAATCCAAATACTTGAGGATGAACTAATTGTTGGTACAGCTGTTGAAACTATCCCAGGTGCAATTGTCTATCCTGAAGCTCACGGAACTCGGGTCATCCCCGAACTCGAGGACCTCGTTGAGAGAGAAAAACATCTCTTCAAGATTTCAGATGATGATATTGACTACTTCAAGGATGTTGTAAATCCATATTGGTATGAGAGGTCTCTGATGGCATATGCAGATGAAACTACTCCTCAAGAAGTAATGGATACATTGTATACAGGAGCCTCATTCATTCTGACAGAAATGGCAGGTTATGGTCATGTAAGTATCAATTATCCCTCTTTACTTTCAGCTGGATTTCAAGCATTATTAGAGAAAGCTCAAGAGAGAATTACTCAGACTGATTTTACAGATGAGAATCAGAGAGATTTCTACAGAGCATCCTCAATAGTTACTAATGCAATCATTGCATACGCGCAAAGGTATGCAGATTTAGCAATTGAGATGGCTTCTAAAGAATCCAGAGAAGAAAGGAGTAAGGAACTGGAAATCATCGCAAAGGCTTGTCAGCAAGTACCAGCAAATCCGCCCAGATCATTTCATGAAGCGCTTCAATTTATGAGATTTACACATTTGGTTTTGGGTTTAGAAACGTATGACGGACAAGCAATATCGATGGGAAGAATGGATCAGTATCTCTACCCATTCTATAAGAAAGATATTGAGAAAGGAGTATTAACTCCTGAGAGTGCTAAAGAGCTAATTGGTTCTCTTTGGATTAAGATTAACGAACAGATACCACTCTTTGACCGTCTTGTGAGTATGTATTTTGAGGGCCTCTTGACAACTCAAGCTGTTACCGTTGGAGGAGTTGACGGAGATGGAGAGGACGTGACAAACGAACTCACACATCTCATTCTAGAGGCTACGAAAGATACAGCTCTTCCTCTTCCAAATGTACACATACGTGTAAACAAGAAAACGCCACCTGAATTGATGCATACCGTCACAGAGGTTATCGCATCGGGAAGAAACAATGTTGCTGTTTTCAATGACGAAATCATCATACCTTCACTAATCAGAAAAGATGTTTCCTTGGAAGATGCAAGAAATTACTCGACTGTTGGATGTGTTGAACTTGCCCCCTTTGGAAACAGCTTCACATCATCTGATGCTGCATTATTTAATCTCCCTCTTTGTTTGGAATTAGCACTTACAAATGGACAGAGTATTGCTCTTGGAGAAAAGTTAGGCCTAGAAACTGGAAATCCTGAAGAATTCACATCAATTGAAGATGTCATTGAAGCATTCAAGAAACAGGTATCACACTTTGTGAATCAAATGGTAATAGGCTCTAACTGTCTGGAGAAGGCAAATCTTGATCTCAAACCAACACCTTTCTTATCGTTGTGTGTCGACAATTGTTTTGAGAAGGGGAGAGACATCACCACAGGTTCAGCAAAGTACAATTTTACTGGTGTACAAGGTGTGGGTCTGGCGGACGTTGCAGATTCCCTTGCGGCCTTGGATCTCTTTGTATTTAAAGAACAGAGAATCACTATTGCAGAAGTAATAGATGCATTGAAGACGAATTTTGATGGTAATGCTGAGCTTAGAGAACTTCTTGTAAACAAGGGATCAAAGTATGGAAACGATGATGAGCTCGCAGATAGATATGCAAGACTTGTCGCAGATATCTTTAGCGAAGAGGTTGAGCAACACAAGAACATTCGTGATGGATGGTTCATTGCAGGGATGTACTCAGTATCAACCCATATTGGCTTCGGATATGTTACTGGAGCACTGCCGAGTGGTCGTTTAGAAGGAACAGCTCTCAGTAATGGGGCTTCACCGGCTGTAGGATCAAATAGAAAGGGATTGACTGCAACTATTAATTCTGTCAGCAAATTAGATTTCAAAAGATATCCAAACGGAATCGCGTTCACATTAAATATAGACCCAAATCTTCTCTCTGGACCTGAAGGAATAAACCTTCTAACATCTCTAATTCAATCATATTCTAAAAAAGGTGGGATGCAGGTTCAGTTTAATGTGACAAAGACTGAGGACTTGATTGCGGCACAAATGAATCCTGATGCCTACCGAGATTTACTTGTACGCGTAGCGGGATACAGTGCGTATTTCACTGATATGGCAAAAGATGCTCAGGATGAGGTAATTCATCGATTTACTATCTAATGATATCCTTAGAGTGTAACCTGAAGAGTGTCAATATTATCTTGATTCTCATCAGCCAGTCTATCAAATTCAGTTGCAGCTTCGATCAAGAATTCTATCTTTAGCGATCCTTTCTCGTAGAAGTGTTTCCTTGTTTCCTCGATTGCTTTTGCTACTGCTTGGATAGTATCATCATCTGGTGAGTCTGGAAGTCCTGTGGTCAGCTGATAAGAATCACTATCAAGATTCTTGATTGGTTCAAGAATCATTTCTGTAACATTCTCTCTTCGAATCCTCTCTAACGTTTTCATCCGAGTGATACATGCCGTCATGAGAGAATGGACAACATGTTTCAATTCCTCTCCAGATATCAGACTAAGTGCCTTATCATAGAAAGTCTTTGATTGCTCTTCCAATTCTAAAGCGTATTTCATCACTGCACCAAAGGTACCCAATTCCAGTTTTTTCACATCCTCACCAATTACTACCAACGTGAAATTATTACTTTGTTCTCAGTGAAGACATCAACAGCATCTTGGCCTTGTCCATGTAAGTCACCCATGAATGAATCCTTCATTCCCGAAAATGGGAATGTGGCAATTGGTGCTGCAACTCCAATGTTTATACCAATATTTCCTGCTTTCACGCGATATTGATATTCTCGTGCATATTTTCCACTTGTAGTGAAGATGGATGAAGCATTACCATAACGATTTGCATCAACAATCTCAATCGCTTCGTCAAGGTCATTGACATGAATAATAGGAATAACAGGTCCAAAGATCTCCTCACTTGCAATCTTCATCTCTGGTTTTACATTGGCAAATACAGTTGGTCCAACGAAATATCCATTCGGATAGCCTTCGACTTTGTAGTTTCTACCATCAAGAAGAAGTTCCGCCCCCTCCTCAACGCCGGATTCAATCAATCGAAGCACATTCTCCATTCCGCCCTTGGAGGCTAGTGGACCCATTTGTATCCCTTCTTCGAGACCGCTACCAACTGAAAGCTCTTTGGATGCTTTCACAATTGAATCTCTCAGAGGTTCGTATATTTCCCCTACTGCTAACAGTACACCACCTGCGAGGCATCTCTGTCCTGTGCAACCATAGAAAGATGTAATGATTGCTGGAACTGTTCGCTCTAAATCCGCATCAGGCATCACAGTTAGGAAGTTCTTTGCGCCTCCCTGTACTTGTGATCGTTTCCCATACTCCGCAGCTTTCTTGTAAACCATTTTTCCGACACGAGTTGAACCAACAAAGGACATCCCAACAGTATCCGGGCTTTCGATTAAGGTGTTTGCTACATCAGCTCCCCCATGCACCATATTGAGGACACCCTTTGGAAGACGTAGGTCATGAATAATCTCAAATTGCCTCACCTGACTGAGTGGAACTTGTGGGGAGGGCTTCACAATGTATGTATTTCCTGTTCCAATAGCAAATGGCCAGAACCAAGTTGGAACCATACCTGGAAAATTGAACGGTGCAAGACAGAAGAAGACACCAAGTGGTTGTTTAATGACCATCTCATCTATCCCAGCGGCAATATCCTCGGCATTATAACCCATCTGTAGTGATGGAATGCTTGTTGCACATTCTATATTCTCGATTGTACGACGATATTCTCCGCGAGCTTCATCCAGAGATTTTCCTTGCTCAGTTGTAAGTATCTTAGAGAGCTCTTCAAATTCATCTTCGAATGCATTGCGTATTCGATTGAGATATCGTACTCTCGTCAATGCAGGAGTTGCACGCCATCGCCCAAAGGCAGCTTTGGCGGCTGCAATTGCTTCATTCGTTTCTTCAACAGTACTCATCGGAGTTTTAGCAAGAAGCTCTCCCGTTGCAGGATTGATTATATCACTAGTATCCTTTGCCTTAGATTCTACCCATTTTCCATTGATGTAGTTCTTTACAACCTCAGTCATTCTTCTCACAACCAGTCTTGCGGACTTTCGCTAACATAGAACCTGCTATATGATTCTTATGTATTATTCAGTATAGACAAATTCTACAGCCTCATCATCACATACGACGAAACAGAGACCACACCCATCACACTTCTCTGCATTCACCAATGCCTTACCATCGCGCATCTGTACTGCAACATATCCTCCATCTGCACAAGCTATTACACATTTCTTACATCCAGTACAAGCATCAGTGATATTGGCAATTACCGGGGGAAGTTTATCCAAAGCCTCCCATGTAGTTAATTTTGGAAGTGCCACTCCCACCATGGATTCGAGTGTTTCATACCCTTTCCGCTCCATGAAGCGCTCCATCCCTGCAGTCATATCTTTGATAATTCCAAATCCATTCCACATCACTGCGGTACATAGTTGTAGTGTTCTTGCTCCAACCATGATATATTCAATCGCACTATACCAATCTTCAATTCCACCGATACCTGATATCAGTAAAATAGGCTCAGCCCTAGCAATCGATGACACTACACGAAGTCCGATAGGACGAACTGAAGGACCACAAAATCCTCCATACGTACTTGAGGCCCCACTAGGCTGTGTGGTATATGCCTGAGGCATTGGACTTGCGGATTCAATATCAATTCCGATTAATGACTCAACTGTGTTGATTGCAGACACACCATCAGCTCCTCCCCTCTTCGCAGCTTTTGCGATTGATACTACATCTGTAACATTTGGTGTGAGTTTTACCAGAAGTGGAAGGTCAGTGCCTTTTTTGGCAGCCTTTGTCACCTCTTCAACAAGATCCGCGTTCTGCCCAATGAAAGCTCCCATATGTTTCTCTGGAGACCCATGAGGACAGGAAACATTCAATTCAAGTCCATTAACTCCTGGAACTGAGAATTTCTCTGCAAGAGCAGTCCAACCCTCAGGTTCGGGGCTACTCATGATACTTGCAACAACTACAAAGTCCTCGGGAGAGTCTTCCCTTATCTTGGGAATGTAGGTATTAATCCAAGTATCAACGGTTTCTCGTGATAGAAGTTCGATGTTATTCATCCCTATCAATTTGCCATCTTTTCGAAGGGCTCCAAGACGAGTTCTAGGATCGACGGTCGGTGTTTCTGTTACTGTCTTAAGTACAGCCCCACCCCAACCCAATCGTGCCGCTCGTGTCACAAGCCTAGGATTCATTGATGGTGGTGCAGATGAAAGCATGAAAGGATTCTTGAATTGAATACCTGCGAACTCAATCTCTAGTCTGCTTTTGGACATGATAATCCTAACCTCCAAGACTTAGAGGATAGTCTATCATCCTCTAAAGTCTTTTCGAGATTAGCAGCCACCATCTATGACTGTTTTTTCTTTAGCAGTATTATTCCTAGCACTACTATTGCCGCTACAGCTGCTCCTCCACCCACTAGAAGAATCATTGGACTGCCTTCTGCAGGAGGTGTAGTTGGTGTAGTAGTTGTCGTAGGAGTTGTACTAGTTGATGTAGATAATGGAACAACTACAACAGTCAGACTGTCAGTTATCATGTTTCCACTATTGTCATAGAAGATTAGTACTACTGTGTGAGTTCCTTCCGATAGTCCATCAACAATAACTAGGATCGGATTAGATTGTGTCCAGGTGTATGCGTTAACTACTCCGTCATCAAAAGAGACCGTATATCTGCCAGGATCTAAATCTTCGACCGTCCAAATGGCAACGTTCCCTGTTTCACCCACGGTATACTGGATGTCATCTGGAGATGTGAATATGATAGGAGCAACAGTGTCTTCAACAGTTATGGTAATAGATTCTGTCAATACATTCCCTTCACTGTCAGTAACTGTGATTTGAATATCATATACTCCTACAATCAGTATTGTCGCGTTTGTGATTTCACCTGATAGGGAATCTATTGTGAAGTTGGATGTGTCATTGATGGTGTATGTTAGTGCAGACATATCTGAGGCATTTACATCATAATAGAAGAGAGACCCTAGTTCTATCGTTTGATTTTCAGGAAGTACAACCCAAGAGGGAATTGTAGAATCTAGAACAGAAATCACTACCTCAACAGAGTCATGGTTATTTGATGTATCAGCGAAATGAATTATGAAGGTGTGATTCCCAACGGATAGCCCATCTATTGAAACAGAAACAACTGAGCCATTACTCCAGAATCCTGAAGTCCAATTTGCAGCATCTAGATAGACTGTGTAGTTGTTCGGAAGAACATCCGTTGCTGTCCAATTCACCACATTTCCAACAGATCCGTATTCAATAACAATGTCATTTCCTGCAGAGATTACAGGAGCTATGGTATCAGTGACGTTTATGAAAACAGAATCATTTGCATAATTTCCACTGTTATCAAAGAACACTGCTGTAATATTGTAATATCCTAATGTCAAACTATCAATGTTGAATAGAACAGATCCATTAGTGTATACGATTTCTTGGTCGAATACTGAGTTAATGGAGACATTGTATGTCAGAGGATCAAGTTCTATTACAGTCCAATTAAGGAAATTACTTGTAGTGCCAACCTCAATTGTATCATCTGATGGGAATATATCGATGACAGGTGCGGTTGTATCAATTACTGTCATGTTAATTGAATGAGTTACATTGTTTCCTGACGTATCGTAGAACACAATGGTGACATTGTATACTCCCGGCATGTAGCCATCAACCTCCAGTTCTGTTCCTGTGTTACTAACCCAAGAGCCAGTCATATCAAGGGAATCGTTGAAGTATGCACTATAAGTCCCCGCAGCCAAATCATAAGCAGTCCAAGTAAGTAGACTTCCATGTGGACCAAGCTCAAAGGTCTGATTTGATTCTGGAATTACAATTGTAGGAGCTGTGGTGTCGATGACGGTCAGGTAGAACAGATACCAAGTTTCGTGACCAGAAATATCATACACAACCAAGTAGAGAGCATGGACACCAACTCCGTATATAACACTCCCCTCAGGGAAATTGAGATATTCAAGAGTACTATTTGACCAACTGACAGGCTCGCTTACCTCACTTCCAAGCCACTGAACATGTGCCCAGTCTGGATTCGAATCATATGCAGAAAAGTTGAGAACTGGCATAGGATCCCAGCTAAGCTCTACAGTGAAGTCTGAAGGTACAACACCAAGTCTTGGAGCTTGAGTATCTATGCTGAATATTCCAGTTTCGCTAACAGAAGTTGTACCTATAGTATCATTAGCAACTATCCGCAATTGATACTCTGTTCCCTCTGCTAGTGAGGATGCATTCCAATAGAAGCTCGAATTGGTCAAGTCACTCACTATTGGGTACCAATTACTACCGCTATTGTTGCTATAAGACAAAGTGTATGAAATCATGTGGCTATATGAATCATAAGCTGGGTCCCAAGTGATAGTGATATCGCCTGTGTGATCGCTGCCTGTAACAGGTGATGTAATAGATGGACTCAGCATGAAATGAACTTGTGAAGGGTTGAGTGGTAAATCTGCAGGACTATAGTCGTTGGTTGTTACACCAATGACATAATAGCTCTGTTGGTGATCCCAATCGTCGTAGAAATTCCCATCCCAGACATTGAGATATGAGTAGGGGTTTGAATCCGCAGCGTGAGCTGTGTTGTTGATGAAATCATTCCATTTGACTTCAGTAGTACGCGTTGTAGTATACAACCAAACACCATAAACTCCGTTCGAAATCACTGTGTTATTGTATATGTGATTCCCATTGTTCTCCTGAGGAAATCCACTTTCACTGTAGATTCCGTATTGTGAGTTATTGAAAACGGTATTTAGTAGTATGGTGTTATCATCAGCATCTACAAGTCGTATTCCATCAGTGTTGCCATCAATGAAGTTACTCTCAATAGAGTTGGTATTTGCCGTATCTACATTGATTCCAACGCCGTTTCCTGAGATATTATTCAAGCGAATAGTGTTTGGTCCAAACCTAACCCAAATACCATCTATTCCATTATTGGAAATCTCATTATTCTTGATGACATTCAGGTCGCTACCTGATTCAATTACGATCCCATGTTGCACGCCTGAAAGAATTGTATTGTTTTCGATTGGAG
Organism: Candidatus Thorarchaeota archaeon; assembly: GCA_016841005.1. The sequence goes on from JAEORG010000072.1 coordinate 21,473, forward strand.
TCCCGTATGAATTTAGTAGTCTTATGCCATATACACCATTGTGGCTAAACAGATTATCTGAAACTGGAATCCCATCTGATGCAGCCAACAAGAGTCCTGTGTCACTATTATTGGCAAATGTATTGCCAATGACATATCCAGGAGATGACGATACCAATGAGAGCCCTACCGTGCTGTTCGCAAATATGTTGAATGAAACATTGTATTGGTTTGTGCTAATGAGATATGCTCCGGTGATAGAATGGTATTTGATGCTGTTGTTATAGATCTGACTACCAAAACCAGTGTCGAGATAGAGACCATACTCTCCATTGTTAATAAGTTCGTTAAATGCGATTGTATGGTATGATGAGGGGGCAATGTTGATTCCACGTAATCCACTATTGATTATCGTGTTATTGTAAATAGTGAGGAAAGAGGAGGATGTGGAATCGATTCCATAATTCGTTGCATTTACAATTGTGTTTTCATAGAATGAGTTGTAGTGGGAAGTAGTTTCAAGTTGTATGCCTTGATTCTGATATTGAAGTGAATTTCTACTCAATGTGTTGTTTGTTGAAGATTGGTGTATGTAGAAAGCAGTAGTCCCATTTGATATCTCATTCTCATAAATTGTGTTGAGTGCTCCTGTCATCATATTGAATCCAAACGCTCGAACATCAGACATATTGTTGTGATGAAAATTATTCTGTCCAGACTGGTAGATGAAAACTGCATTGTCAGTGTTAGAAACATTGTTGTAATGAAGAGTATTGTTAGCGCCTTTGTACACATATAGGGAGAATGCACCATCAAAGCCATCTGTTACATCAGAGATGTTGTTTTTGAATACTTCATTCCATTGAGAAGACTCGACTGAGATTGCCTGAGTTGTGTTGGAAATCTGATTCCAAGATATAGTATTATTATCAGAATAGGATAGGCGGATGCTGAGGGTTATATTTGTGATGTTGTTCAGATTGAGTGTATTGTTATGAGCGTATGAAGAAGCGTAAATCCCTGTTTTTCCAGAACCTACTGAATCATGAATGAGGTTGCCTGTAATAACATTATACGCAGTTGTAGTCATTGTTAAATAAAGACTGTAAACTGATGTCTGAGTTATGTTATTCATAGAAACTACATTTTCGGTAGCACCATACAAGTAGACACCATAGGAGGATCCGAGTAGTGTGTTATTGTAAACTGTGTTGTTGAATGTAGCTGAACTATAGAACATTACTGAAGTATCCGTAGTATTCAAGTAGTTCCCAGAAATGCTGTTGTTTCGTCCAGCTGAAACCCAAGTGCCTACAAATGATGTGAAATGATTGTTCTGAACTAGACTGAAATTCACATCATTGAAATAAACTCCAGAGGATGCACGATCAAAAAAGTTGTTTGTGATATTTCCATGAGTCACATTACTTAGACTAATTCCGTAGTAATTCTCTGTGGATTCTCTAACGAAATGGCCTGCAATCGTAAAGTGAAGATCGGTGTTACTAATTGAGATTAGGTCACCAGATGTTGATGTGAAGTTGTAGCCAGTGATTTCGATTGGGTCTCCTTCAACTCCCGTTCCAAGCCAAGATTCCGAAGCCTTCTGAGATATGAAATCACTATTGCTTGTAATTGTGATACGCGGGTGATCAGAATATGAATTACCGGATATATCCATAGGAATTGGATATGTATTACTAGTTACATGGATACGACCTTCGTTCATATCGGATGATTCTGTACTAATGCCCTCTGGTGATCCGACTGGGTTGGTTGGATAAGCTGTAGAAGAAAGCATAGTGAGCATAAGCGCAAACAGAAGTAAGGTAGTGAGTAGTTTTCGTTGCATCGATGAAGTCCCCAAGCAATCGTGAATTGTTGAAAATCAATGATTGGTGATGGTTATGGAAAGTAATTTGGACTCTTGATTATCCTATTTATTAATTTCTCATTGGAAGTAGTTCGAATCTGTTAATTTTGAATTGTAAATATTTACATAACATTACATGCTAATGGACAGAGTGCATGTGATACTAACTGATAAAGTCATTAGTGGGTGTTGCTCTACAAGAAGGCCCCGATGATATGTATGGGTGAACTAAAATGAATGATGAACTTGTTCCTGAAGCATTGAAAAAAGCATACGATCGAGAAGAGATACTTGAAACTGAGAGCCAACATGTTGTCCCCACTGTGAAACATTATTACATCGATCCTGTACTTTTTGTTGAAGGAGAAGGAGCGATACTAAAAGACAGCGAGGGAAAGGAGTACATTGATTTATTCGCTGGAATCTGCACAACTATTACTGGTTATGCTCATCCCAAATTAGTTGCGACCTTGAAATGGCAAGCAGAGAGGCTCATCTATACTAGCACTCTGTACTCAACAATTCCATATCCAATTCTAGCAAAGAAACTTGCAGCTGTTGCTCCTCCGGGATTATCTCAGGCATATATTGTGAACAGTGGTTCAGAGGCAAATGAAGCAGCTCTTTTCATGGCGAAGAAGTTCACGAACAACCCATACATTGTCGCATGTTCAAGAGCATATCATGGACGGACCACACTTACACGAGAGGTCTCATCATCCGGATGGCGTTCTATTCCTGAAGCGCATCCACCAGGAGTCAGGTTCACTTCATACGGATATTGCTACCGATGCCAATTCGGGAAGGAATACCCAGATTGTGATTTTGAGTGTGCCAGATATCTAACAGAGGTCATTAGAACTCAGACTAACAAGAGTATTGCTGCGTTCATCGCAGAACCAATTCAAGGTGTTGGAGGGATTATTCAGCCACCAAGTGAGTATTTCCAAATTGTACACGAGATAGTAAAAGAATATGGAGGACTCTATATATCTGATGAAGTCCAGACAGGATTTGGTCGAACTGGAGGAAAGTGGTGGGGGATTCAGCATTCGGGAGTTGACCCTGATGTCATAACAATGGCGAAGGGATTTGGAAGTGGCCTTCCAATAGGAGGCTTTCTTACCAGACCGGAATATGCTGAGGACTACCAGATGATTGATGGCTTTGCTACATTTGGAGGGAATCCTCTCGCCTGCGCTGGTGCTGTTGCTGTTCTTGAGATTATTGAAGAGAGTGGTTATCTCGAAAAAGCGGCAAAACATGGTGTGTATCTGAAAAGCAGATTAGTCGAACTCAAAGACAATCACAAAATAATCGGAGATGTTAGAGGGCAAGGTATGATGGTTGGAATTGAGTTGGTGCGCAATAAGGAAACCAAGGTTCCTGCAACCCAAGAAATTCTTGAGGTCATGGAATTGACAAAGGAGAAAGGACTTCTGATTGGTAAGGGAGGCTTAGATGGTAATGTCATACGAATCCAACCTCCTCTAGAACTGACCCAAGAACAAATCGATTCTGCCATATCGATATTAGATGAAGCTTTCACCGAGGTTGAGAGGTCAATCTAGAAGACTTCAGAGCTTGGTCAAATCTCCATAGGAATCTGGACGACGGTCCCTATAGAATTGCCACACGTTCCGTACTTCGCGAATCATATCTAAGTCGATATCACCAACTACAAGCTCTTCATTCTCACGAGAGCCCTTAACCACAATCTGCCCACGAGGATCTGCGATGTAGGAACTTCCATAAAACATACCTGTCTTCCATGGTTCTTCACCAACTCTGTTGATGGCTGCTATAAAGTATCCATTTGCAACAGCATGTGCAGGTTGCTCTATACTCCAGAGATGCTCAGATAATCCTGCAACTGTTGCAGAGGGATTGAATACTATCTCAGCCCCATTCAGACCAAGTGCACGAGCACCTTCTGGGAAATGTCTATCATAACAGATGTAGATACCCACCTTTCCAAATGGTGTATCAAATACAGGGTATCCAAGATTACCTGGTCGGAAGTAGAATTTCTCCCAGAATCCAGGATCAAGGTGGGGTATGTGCATCTTTCTGAATTTGCCCATCATAGATCCATCAGTATTGAAAATGACAGCAGTGTTATAGTAGACACCTACTGATTCTTCTTCATACATTGGAGTAATCAGTACAAGTCTGTGCTTCTTTGCCAATTGGCTCATTCTCTCAGTCATTGGACCAGGAATGGGTTCAGCATATTTGTACCAGCGTCGATCTTGTTCTGCACAGAAGTATGGTCCATAGAATAATTCCTGAAAACAGAGTATCTGCACCTTCTGTTCTGCTGCTTTCGCGGCAAGATCCTCGTGTTTCTTGACCATCTTCTCAATGTTATCCTCGATAGACGCTTCATCAGAAACGTCACCTTCCCATTTTGCTTGAAACAGTCCAATACGAACGTTACGCATATCTACATCTCCATGGAAGTAATCACACAGTGTAGTAACGTCTCTAATACATTTTACTCCAAAGAAATATCAGAGTAAAAAGGCAGCATACTAAAGCGATTTATTGCACCAATGCATCAGTATAGAGTGCGTTGCCTAAGAGGAGGCATAAGTGTGTCTGATTATGATCTTGTAATTTCTGGAGGAAAAATTGTCACTGCAACAGATTCGTTTCAGTCAGATATTGGAGTTAAGGATGAGAAGATAGTTGCAATTAAGAAGAACTTGGATTCTAGCTCAGCTGAAGAAGTCATAGATGCCAAGGGAAAGTTAGTCTTTCCTGGAGGAATTGATGTCCATGTTCATTTCCAGCTACCATTCTCAGGAACTGTATCTGCAGATGATTTTGAGAATGGAACAAAAGCTGCTGCCTGTGGAGGAGTAACTACTATACTAGATTTCGCAATTCAGCAAAAAGGATCCAGTATAATGGAGGCTGTCAAAGCTCGTCGTGCTGAGGCAGATTCCAAAGTTTGTGTTGATTATGGACTCCATGCCGCCATTACAGACTGGAACGATAAGACACAGGAAGAGATCAAACAAGTCATAGACTATGGAATTCCTACATTCAAGATGTTCATGATATACAAGAACGAGGGATGGATGGCGGACGATGGAATGCTGTTTCAAGCTCTAGAAGAAACCCTGAAGTATGGCGGACACATTGGAGTTCATGCAGAGAGCGTAGACATCTTAGATATGCTCATTGAGAGATATGCGAAAGAGAAGGAGAAATGGGGAGCATACGGGCACACGTTATCTCGTCCGTGCTACACAGAAGAAGAAGCAATTGTCAGAGCAATAAAATGGGCAGAAGCAACTGGTGGAAAGCTGTACATCGTTCATATGTCAACTGGAGAAGGTGCTGATGCTGTTCGAGCAGGTAAGGCACGCGGTGTCAATGTGTATGCCGAAACCTGTCCGCAATATCTACTTCTTGATGATGAAGTTTTCAAGGGAGAAAATGGGCATCTCTATGCAACCTGCCCTCAAATCAAGAAACCTCATGATAGTGAGCGTTTATGGAAAGGGCTGAAGGAGGGTGACGTTCAAGTAGTAGCTACTGATACCTGTACATTCACAACTGAACAGAAGGCTGCATGGAATGGAGACTTCCGCAAGATACCTTTTGGTATGCCTGGTGTCGAAACAATGGTACCACTCATGTATACGGAAGGTGTAGGAAAGAGGGGTTTCTCACTGAATCAGTTTGTTGCACTAGTAAGTACAAATCCTGCTAAACTCTTCGGAATGTATCCAAAGAAGGGAACATTGGAAGTTGGTAGTGATGCAGACATCCTTGTTTTTGATCCAGAACAGGATGTCACAATCCACGCTTCAGACTTACAAACAAATTGTGATTGGAGCCCATTTGAAGGATGGAAGTTGAAAGGATACCCATATATGACAATCTCGAGAGGTAAGGTTGTCGCAAAAGAAGGCAAGTTTGTTGGTGAGGCTGGACATGGGAGATTCTTGAAACGAGAGCCACATGGAACCTTATAATTGAATTAAATATGGAAGAACTTGCCTCACTCTCATAAGACTATGAAAAAATCCCTACGAAAATGTCCAATTTGTAATCCAAAACGTATACAATAATTAATAGTCAACTATTCATTTAATATAAGTTAAGGTTCGATAAGAAACGAATGTTGGAGGTGTATTCGCTGTGATAAAAAGAAGAGATTACAAGATAGTAGGTTTAACAGTCTCATTTTTACTCTGTTGTATTGGATATTGCCCTCTAACAGTCAGTAGCGCAGAGGTATGGTCTGATGACTTCAATGATGGTAACTATGATGGATGGACCATCTGTAACAACACTGCATTTAATCCACCTTCAAACTGGTCCGCAGTCAATAATTATCTGCAAATTGAACAAGACGATCATGGTACTATATATCGTACAAGTAGTGTAGCGTACGGAACATGGAGTTTTGATTTCAAAGCAAATGAAACACAAGTCGAGTCAGGAACAGCTGCAAGTGTTTCATTTATTGGTCAAAAAGACATTAACAATGTCACTCAGGTAGCTGTAATCGAAGATGCGTGTGGTTACTGGCTTCGTTTTCGGATCGTAAGTGTAACTGAAGGACACTCAATCGAGTTAAGTCTCCGAAAGTGGATTGATGGTCTCGATCATGTAATAGATTCTTCTGCAACCAAAATGTCTGTTGGTGATTGGCATAACATAGCTGTAACGAGGAATACGACAGGGGGGTTCTCAGTATACCAAGATAGACTTCTAACCATGCAAGGAATTGACACAGAAATGACTACATGTGATCGGTTCACTTTTTCAACAAACAGTTGGCACATGTTTGACAATGTTGTAGTATATGACGAACCTCTGATAATTACTCCAACCACGACAACTTCCACAGAAACATTAGATTGGTTGTTGATTGGTACAGGTATAACAGCTGTTGTGCTTGTCGTAGTTTTGGTCATCATTCTAAAACGAAGATGAATTAAAACACAATCATTGGCTTGATTTGATTAATCACGAATTGATTCGTTTATTATTTACAAAAATTAATAGCCAAGAAGCCATATAATTTAGGTTTAGGTTCGAAAAGAACCGAAAATCGGAGGTGTATTCGCTGTGGTAGAAAAAACGAATATCAAAATAGTTGGATTGACCTTCCTGTTCATGCTCTGTTGGATAGGATTTTGCCCTGCTTCAGTTCGAAGCACAGAGGTTTGGTCTGATAACTTCAATGATGGAAACTATGATGGATGGACCATCTGTGAAAATGCCGCAATCATTAGTCCTTCAACTTGGTCAGCCGCTGATAATTATCTGCAAATAGACCAAGAAGATTGGGGCATAATAAGTCATCCAAGTAACACCGCATATGGAACTTGGAGTTTTGATGTAAAAGGAGATGAGGCTTTAGTTGATTCTCAATCATATGCGAGTATCGAGTTCATAAGCACAAATGTTACTACTTTAGATGATTTAAACGGTTGGACATGTTACTGGATTTATTTCACAGTTTCTTCTGTATCAGAAGGCAAGATGTACACATTAAAACTTAGAAAGAATGTGAATACAGTATTGGCATTTTATGACACCCCTATACCTGTAGGAGGATGGCAGCACATAGATGTGACTAGGACTACTGCGGGTATGTTCTCAGTGTTTCTTAACGGTTCTATGGTCATGCAGGTAGGGGATAATAATATCACCAAGTCAGCTATGTTTGTCCTTTCTCCAAATAAATGGCATATGATTGATAACATTGTAGTAGACAATGAGATCACAATCACTCCTACAACAACTACTGATGTGCCTGTTGATTGGACTCTAATCATTATCGGAGTGACTGTGGTTGTGATCGTTGTAGTTCTGGTTATCATAGTACTAAAACGGAGGTAAAGTAAAACACAGACGGTGATTTTGAAATTGTCAGTATTCTGAAAATAAGACCTACAAAGCGTACTCCCAATTAGAGTGGGAGTTTTATGTAGAGGTACGTATACCAACCGATTCCACGATGCCCTTCTCTCAGATCGGAGTTAATCTTAGATGGTCAACTTGATGGTGAAGTATCATATGAGCGGGTGGTATAAGCGGAAACAATTTCGTTCATAGTCCCATATACCTCCTGATTAATAAACAGGCATTACTATCCACTATTTTGCATACTTCGTAGGTGAGGATGGGAAATGCTGACTAAATACTGCACATTCCTTGCTAGTCTTTCAGTTCTTCTACTTCTTCTTGTTAATCCTGCAGGACAACCAATACATGACCGAGATAGAATATTGGAAAGCACATACTTGGAGTCATCCATAGTGAATGCCACAGATTTAGCCCGAGAAGTATACGATGAAGTTTCAGAATCTTCGTATCTATATTTTATAAAGAAATTGACAGAGAATGGATCACGTGTTGCAGGGTCTCTGGAAAACCAGTTGGCATGTAATTGGTTAGTATCAGAATTAGGTAATGTTTCGGGTGGCGTAATCGATGTTGAACTCTATGGTTCATCAAACTATGTAATAGGAAAACTTGCAGGCACATCAGGTGATTCTGGTCCTTGTGTAATGATTGGTGGCCATTTTGATAGTGTAGCAGAAGCATCAGGTGCAAATGATGATGGGAGTGGTGTAGCAGCTACACTAGAACTAGCGAGAGTTCTCTCACAGTATTCGTGGCCAATTGATATCTACTTCTGTTTCTGGAATGCAGAAGAGATTGGATACCTAGGAAGCGTTGAATCCGCAACTATGTTCGTGGAAGAGGAGAGGGATATTCTTGTCTACTATAATATTGACATGATTCTGGTTCCGAGTCAAAATACGCCTGAGGATTACAAAATAGGTATGCATTATCTAAACGGTACTGGAGGAATATACCATGATGCTCAGTATTGGGCCGAAATAACTGATGTCATAAGTTCAAATTTCGACGCTCCATTTATCAGACCTATTCCTGCTAACCAGTTTGAATCTCCAAGTCCAGCCTGGCCGCAATCGGATCATTATTCATTTGATGAAGCCGGATACAAGAGCGTTCTGTGGGTAGTTGAGAGTGGATTTGATGAAGATACAGCCTACCATCGACCAACAGACGAATGGTCTAATGAAATGTATAATTACACTCTAGCTACAAAGACGGTTGCTACTCTTGGGGCAAGCATAGCGTACTCAATTTCTAGAACGCCTGGACAGAGTACTCATTCGGTCTATGACATTCACCTAGAAGCAGGACAATCAACAACTCGTTTGATTGAAGTATCAATGTTGTCGGAGCTGCTAATTAATGGCTCATGGGATAGTGCAGATGGTCTTACCTTCAGTCTACGGGACAACTCCAGCCTTGAATTGGATTCTGCAGTCTTGGGTCCTTCATCTCACGATTCAGTCTTATTGATACAAGCCACACCTGAGCAATTTGGGATTCATCAATTAATTATCACAAACACGGGAAGTAGTAGTGTAGATCTTGAGGTCGTAATAACTCAAGATGTTGACCTCGAAGGAAATGGTATTGCAGATAGTGATGACACTTGGTATAATGGTTTCACAACGGATTCAGACGGTGATCAATTCTGGGATTTTGAAGAAGAATTCAATGGTCTAGACAGGTTTGATGCCGATCAAAATAACAATGGAATTCCAGATCTCAATGATGATTTTGACGGAGATGGGTTATCAAATGCTGATGAAGTGCGAATACATGGAACTTCACCATTTCTAGCTGATACTGATGGTGATACTGTTCCCGATGATTATGAAATCGAAACAGGTATGAATCCATTTACCAAAGATGGATTCAACGATCCTGACAATGATGGTCTAGAGAGTCGTTATGAGTACCAGTATGGAACGGATCCATTTTCAGCAGATTCAGATCAAGATCAAATGCCTGACGGTTGGGAAATCGACAATGGACTGAATCCACTTGTTGATGACTCGCAGTTGGATCCCGATGGTGATGGAATTACTAATCTACAAGAATACCTGCAAGGATCAAATCCGAACAGTCCAGACATAAGTCCAATGCTGTTCATAGGAATTGGGATTGCATCTCTTGTAGTAGTGATTATTGTAGGAGTCATCTGGAAGCGAAAGGGATGAGAGGAGAAGTATGCACTTCTGCATACATTCTCATGAAACTGTAACCTCCTCGAGAGTCCCTTATAGGATGAAGATTATTGCACCTAGTGCTAATAGAAATATCCCAGCGTAGTATGTCAACAAAGTAAGCTCTTCATCGAATTTGAATTTGTGATGGAACTCTTTGATGACAATCATGGAATCTGATGTGACAAACAATAGTGCACCAATGAAGGGAATAAATCCTAAGAGTGCTCCAGTAGTGAGCCACAGTAATAGCACCGATGATGTTGTAAGTGAGATCATAATTGCATAGAAATACGCCGCATTAAGGAACGGTCCAGGCATTGGTTCGGCTGCAGTCTTTACGTATCTAAAGTAGAAGATCAAATACACCATAAATATTGCAAAGCTGATGACAAAACCAGCTAGCGATAGAGGTGTTGCCCCGGTAAGTCCATACAACATGAAGTTTCCAGTAAATACGAAATGAGAAATTAGGAAGAATCCAAGTCCTGGAAGGATATCAATCTCCATTGCAACATCCCCGATCCCACAGAATATCAAAGCAACTGCTAGAAGGATGTAGAACAGAGACGAACCTGATACTAGGATGAAGACAGCTGCAATGAATGCTGGTGCCATCTTGATTATCATTGTCAAGAGATTCTTTGTTTCATTTTGTGATCGATATGCAGTAAAGAAAATTGCGAAGATCCAAAATAACAGCCCAAAGATTGCGAGCGACATAAGATGTAGAAATCTTTGGCGACCCTTAAGCATATTGGAAAACTACTCTTTCATATGATGGAACAGACTTATCAGGGAGTATGTATTAAAAACAGCCCATTCGCAATTAACATTGTGAATCTTCAATCGTGAGACCTCAGTGCTCACATTGACTGCATTGAAAGACATTCGCGTGGGTGGGATAGTGGCTATATGAAGAAGTTGACAGCAGGTCTAGTTTGTTTATGTTTTGTATTCTTATTCATAGGTTCAGACTTGTACAGGATTTCTATTACAAGTGAAATGATGAATGCTAGAGAGGAACAGATTGAATCATCGGGAGTTGTTCCAGAGTATAATAGAGTTCTATCAGATACGACACCGCCTAGAACTCCTACTGACTTGAAAGAACTTGTTATAGAACTTCAGAATGTGACACCTTTAAGTCACCAAATAGACTCTGATTCGGACGGATTATATGATTCAGTTGAGCGAGTTATTGGCACTTTTGTAGATTCAAATGATACAGATTCCGACTTCTTGACTGAATATGACGAAATCATGATCTATGGCACAGATCCCCTTCAGCCAGATTCGAATGATGATGAATTATCTGATTTTGATGAAGTCAGCGTTGCCCTAGACCTCGACAATGATGGGATACCCAATCCTTGGGATTTTGATAATGACGGGGATGGTGTGAATGATTATCCAGACCTTTCACCACACGCAAAGTCTGATGTCCGAGATAGTTTCAACATAACACTTCATACAGATGGCAATCCGACTTACATCACTTTTCAAATTGTACCAGAGAATCCCGAGCATCTTAACTTGGTTTACCAATCTTGGGATTGGCTTGATGATAGTGAAGGCATGATGCAAGATCTGGACGGGTCTACAGAAGATCTCACGATGGAGCCATTTTTGAACTTAATAACCGATGAATTTCCGAATACTAGCCTAATGAGTGAGTTCGGATTGGAATTTACTGCAGATGGATACAGGGTACCACTGTCACCTGTCTATGAATTCGGAAATATTGTAGCATTCAACGCTCGATTCCTATATGCAGACACTCAGCCACGAGATATCGAATTAATAGCGGAACTTCAGTGGCAGGTAATTGGAGCCTCTGACATTCCTGTGAATGCATTCAAACTTGAGGGGTATTACCTATCTTATGGCGAAGATGGATATGCTACTGCGAATACAACTGA
>JAEORG010000073.1 GCA_016841005.1 Candidatus Thorarchaeota archaeon
AGTTGTATTCAGAAAGCCAAGACTATGAAATTCGAAAGGTTTCAACCAGAGATTCTTTCGCCCTCTAGGATGTTTGCACGAATCTTTAGAGTAAAGTAAAGAGCGAGAATACCTCGCTCACTAAAATTACCCGTATGTGAAGTCACTAGTAACTGGAGCTGCACCACGTTGCCGACAGTAAATTCCACCGCCGATAATAATAATGACTGCAACAGCCCCTACAGTTATCCCTATTCCAAGCAAACCAGTGAAATCAAGACTTGGTGGAAGCAATCCATCAGTTGAAGATGTGGTTGATGAGGCTACCTCTATAGAGATGTCATGAACACGATGATCTAAGTAAATACCAGCACCTTTTCGCCACTGAATTCCAACGTACTTAGCAACTCTATTACTCTCACTAGCCCATTCAGCAGGTGTGAGAATGACTCCCGACCCTCCTCCAGGACCACCAGGGATTGTACCCATCAAGCCACTCGATGGATCATAGTGAATATCCAGAGTCCCATGAAAATCGGGATCCATGTCATTACTGGCATACCCAGTGGATGTGATATCTGCATAGTAATAGCCTACACTAATATGAACTGCATGTTCCAATTCATCCCATGAGTTCACTGCGATATAGAAAATAGGATTTTTGCTATCGTCGAAGATCGTGAATCTAAGATTGCCCTTGTAGGATTGAGAGGGTTGAATAGTTTCAACCTCCACATCCAAGCTATCAAATTCTGCAAGAGTAAAAGGTGTATCAAATTCTTTGAACCAAAATGGACCTGTTTCCCAACCTGTGTTAGTAGGACAATGAAGATAGCCATTATCTGAAGCGAGAGTGCCTGAGGCAAAATCCCATCGCGACCATCCATCCCATTCTGTATGATATTTCCAACCAGAAGTACTAGTACAATCATCATGCCAATCTTGTGGTGCACTAGGTGTAGTGGTGGTTGTGGTGGTTTCATCGACAACAGAACTCTGAACAAGAATGTCCATGATTCTATCGCTCTCGTATGTAAAGGATTGTTTGTTCCAGAAGGAGATGGCAATATAATGAATCTCCCTGGTTAAATCCACAGAAATATCAGAAATCAAATTGTAGGAACCTAGTGAATCAATTCCTTCGAAATAACCGCTTTCGCCATTGTGACGTACTTGTAGAGTATCAGTCCATCCATTTGAACGATCCGATGTATGGTGGCTAGTAAAACCGGATTCATCTGTATACCCCAAGTTGTTGTATGTCGAGGATGCATACCATGCATCCACCTGATCGACATAGACTGTTCTGTTCTTGTATTGATCATAAAGGCCTACTGCCGAAAAGCCCATTCTACTGGATGTACCGGGGTGTTTGATTTGAACTGTTAGACTTATGTCTTCTAGAGAAAAAGTAGTATCTAGAGCGTAGAAATATCGTACTCCGTGATAATAGGATGAACTTGATGGAATGCTGCCTGAATATATCTCAGAACCATCGGAGTTTATTGAAACACTTTGATGTTCACCCAAAGGTTGAGGAGGATCAGGATCCACAACCCATCCAGTAGTATTGGAACAATCATGATGCCATTGCGTAATCTGAGCAGGATGAAAATCCCTAACAAGGGCATCTTCAGTTAAAGGGGCATTCATGCCTAGTCCTGTTAGAGTAATGCATGGTAGCACAGCCAGCATTAGTAGAATTGGTAAACTAATCTTGGTTATCTTCAATCACACATACCTCCTGAGTCTATCCATACTCAAATCCTGCAGCTACATCCGAAGTACCACCCTTCTTCTGACAAATAATCGCTGCACCAATGATAATGATTACAGCAATGCTACCTACAGTTATTCCAATTGTGATGAAATCTGTACCTCCGGGTGTTTGATTGACAGCTACAAGCACTGTTGAAGTTTGAGTATTACCAGAACTATCATGTACTACGAGTAAATACTCATAGATGCCAGTAGCAAGTGTGTTGGGAACTAAATGAGTAATATTGACAAAATTCTCCCAAGTGTCAGAGGCAAGGAGGGTACCGTCCCTATATAGCTCAAATGTATCTGGTCGAAGATCGTATACTGACCATGATAGAATAATGCTCGAAGCACCATAAGTAATCTCAATATCTGATGGTCCAGTGATTGTAGGAGCTGTAGTATCAACAACATTGACTCTTCTAATATCATATGCCTCATTCGCAGACTCATCAATAACAACGAGCTTGTAGTCATATTGTCCGATGTCATTCCCATCCACACTCGTGCTGATACTTGTTCCATCCCAATACCCTGTTTCATACAATACATCGTCAAGATAGAGATAGTACTCATCTGGATACAGGTCACTTACAGACCATGTGATGGTATTGCCAGATGTACCCAGTTCCACAACTGCATCAATTGGATGCGTTATACTCGGAGCAATCGTGTCCTCAATTGTAACAACTACAGTATCAGTGAGAATCGCTACTCCTTCAGAATCGTAGACTGTAACGACATATGTATAGGAACCAGGGTGAAGATTATTCAGTGATACAATCACATCTCCAGCCCAAGAACCACTCTCGAGGAGAGATCCATCTCTGCGAACTTCGTAGGATGCAGGATTGCAATTCTGTACTGACCAAGTGATTGTTTCCCCACTTGTTCCAGCTTCAAGACTGATGTCATCAGGTTGACTAATCACTGGATCTAGTCCAGGTTCAAGGTCAGAAGTTGAGAGCGATCCAATAGAGGTCATCTCAATATCATGTAATCGATGATCCAGATAGATACCAGTGCCCTTTCTCCACTGAACACCAATATAGGAAATTGTTCTACTTGGTTCTGCCAACCAGAGGTCTTCTGAGAGAATCAACCCACTCCCTTCAGTTTCAATATACCCCATAAGACCAGTTCCTTCCTCATAATAGATGCTGATATTCCCATTAAAATTCGGGTTCATTCCAGTAACATAGTAAGCGACTGAAGAACCGTTCTGGAAGGTATACCAAGTATAGATGTGTATAGCATGTTCCAGCTCGTCCCATGAATACGCACCCATCATAAATACACGCTCTTTATTCTGGTCAAATAAGCAAATCCAGAGGTTTCCTTTGTATGATTGAGATGGCTGGTTTGCCTCATCCTTTATTGTCCAAGAACCAAACTCCGAGGTTGTAATTGGGTCAGTGAATTCTTTAAACCAGAATGGACCAGTTGCATATCCAGTATTTGATGGACAATGGAGATATCCATTGTCTGATGCAAGTGTTCCGCTTGCTGTGTCCCACCTAGTGTATCCATCCCACTCTGTGTAATACTGCCATCCATCGGTGCTTGAACAATCATCATGCCATTTGTATATCACTGGGTCAGAGTATGTGAAATTGATGTCATGAATCCTCATTATGTCACATGCAGGATCTGTGGAGTATGACCTGAAATTGAGTGCAATATGTTGAATCTTTCGATTCATCTCCATCTGGGAAGATTCAAGGAGTTGGAATGTTTCAACACGAGGAAATTCTCCCCAAAGGCCAGTGCTATTGGTGAATACTCTAACAATTTCACGATAGGGGTCTTGAACAGTCCAGACAAGTAACGTATTAGGGGTGGTATAGCTAGATCCATTCCTAAGATATATTGAAGCATCAACTGTCAACTGATCTGTTCCACTCCACGAATCTGCGACATTCAATGAGAGGATGGTGTCATTATTATCGTCAAACAAAACAACCGACACTGCTCCTAATGCAGCCATAGAACTTGAATCAACTTCAATATCCGCTTCAAGTTCAATGAACTGAGACATAAGCATTGAAGCTGGAAATGTATAGTATTGCATGGGTCCATGGCTATTCGAACCAGTTCCAAGAGATGTAGGATATATGTAATCACCACTTGAGTCCATGAAACCATCGATTTCTATACTTGGATTCTCATACCAAGAGCTGTCTGCAGACTCACTGAACGCGGTCATGTTAGAACAGTCATGATGCCAAGTATGGTGTGACGGGGTGAAGGGCTCACCTAATGTTCCATTTACAAGTATATTTTCGATATTAACTGGAAGAAGAGTATAGGAACTGTATCTTCTACCCAAGAGGGCTACATAACGAATGGAACGTGCAAGTTCTGTATCATCAAGATATGTGAGGAATCCGCCTCCATATCCTGTAACTGAGGCTCCGATATATCCATCAGGGCCAATCCACATATCGATTGTACCGTCAAAGCTTGTGTAAGAAACTTCTTCACCAAATCCATTTCGGAAAGAGGTGCCATTCTTACAAATATAGGTTCCCCACACTGCACCACTTGAATGCCCAGACCAGCGGTCGTTTGCATATGCGGTGAACACTGGGTCTCCATCTTCATCGAGAAGATATACATTATGAGCCCCCATATAGCCACTGACCGCATTTGAAATTTGCATATCAACACTAAAGATTATCTCACTTGTTAGGGGAATATCAATGGGCAATTGCTTCCTAAAGGCAGGACCATGCCACCCAGTATCAACAGGAATTCCTGACACACTTATTGCGCTACCATCTGATGTATAATCACCATCAGATATACTAGCAGAAAGGAAAGAGGAAAGACGTTCCCATCCCGTAAAATTTGAGCAGTGATCAAGCCAACTAAACCAATCTCCTGTCAAACTCAAAGATTGGTCGTCAAATAGGTCAACTGCATCAGCCTTGTAATATGTACAAATATTTCCAGATAATAGTGGTATGAAAGAAGTCAAAATTAGGAGTACAATAATGCCCTTTGTGATTTTCATTCCCCACACTTCCAAGTTAAATTCTAGGAAATAGGATGTTATATTATTTACGAGAATCCAATACGCATGACTTGATACAAACGTTGAGTACTTATAGCTGAATATTCCCAAAACTTCGAAGTGGGTCGAATATGACTGTTGTCAAACCATCCCGAACTCATTCTCTTTATGATGCTCTTGCAGAGATTGTCGGTGAAAATAGAGTTAATGATAATTCAGTAATCATTTCTGCGTATAGTAAAGATGCATGCCACATCACTGCAGAA
>JAEORG010000074.1 GCA_016841005.1 Candidatus Thorarchaeota archaeon
ACGAGTGTCTATGGTGAGATCAAAGGAGAGGATGGTGTACAGGGAACTCTGGAAGAGATTCACTACCAAGGGCTACGACTCAACAGCTATAGCGGCGAATACGTTCTTGGTATACTAATCTTGGAGAAGGAAATCTCACCAATACTGAGAGATCGACTACAGTTCTTCGTAGAGTTGTTTGAGAACGAGTATGATATACACCTGAAGGGATGGACAGGAATTGTTGACTGCTTCGATCCAGAATGGATTGTCTCAAATCTAATGACTGCATTTGGATATAGCTGGATAGTACCCCATACAATTGATGATACTACTAAGATGAATGGTACCGAGAAGAAAATAATAGGCTATATCAAAGCTTCACTTGGAGAAAAACTCGAAAGAGAATTCAGCATAAGCGATTACCTCCAACCGATTGCTAGAATGCTGAAAATTTCAGAAGCTGAAGTGCTTGATATATTCATCAAAATGGAAGAAAAGGACATTATTAAACCAATTAGTGTTCATTCTATTCTGCTAAGACAAGGTCTTGGTCTGTCTGGTGTTGATAATGGGTTCACGATGGAATACACGGAACTGACTGAAGAGCCTGAGGAAATAATTCAGGATGAAACTCAAAAAGAGGAAATTAAACCTGAAGAACCAGAACCTTCTGTAGAAGAAACCGAAACTGAGGTAGCTGAACCAGAAGTGGAACCAATTGAAGAAGAAGCAACTGAACCTGAGAAGGAAATAGACCAACGTGAAAAGTTCGTTGCAGAGGTTGAATCTCTTCTGAAGAAAGTAAAAGAACTAGAAGACGATAATTCTGAGTGATTCCAAAACACTCGGAGCAAAGAACACTTATCAAGCAGTCAGCACGCACAGAAATAGAGGCTGTAACATTGCCCTGGGACATTGAGAATTATCACATTGTGGACGGTCGAGTTCTAAATGTGGATATTGCAATTCCACTGATGGAATTCCTCTATACAAATATAGATGACGTCAAAGAGGCATGGCTAGATATGCTTGGGCAGTTTGTATCTGAAGAACCTGGATTTGAAATATCTTGGACGATGCAACCAAGAAAGGAAAAGGCTCTTGTCACAATAAAGATTGCGAAATCTGGAGAGCTATCCAAGTTCACTGATGCAGAAACAAAAGGGGCTATCGGAGCTGTCGATGCATTATTCGATGAAAAGAAGAAACCAAAAAAGAAAGCCTCCAAACCCAAAAAGAAGACGACAACGAAGAGTAAGAAATGAATCAACCATTCATCTTATTCTGAAATGGGGATTAGGTTTGATCCATTTTCAATTAGCACAATCTTCGATTGTGTACCGTATTTCTTAACAGCCATTTCCAAACCCTCTTGAGGATCTCGTACCGCTGTAGCATGAAGTTTCTCAGAAACTAACGATTCACGGAGTCTTGAGCAGATAATGAGATTTCTTGATTCAAGAACACGCCAGAAGAACCTAGATCTATCCATCCCAAACTCAAAATTTGTTTCTCCGAAAACTTGTAAATCCTTTTCAGAATCAATAGAGGAGATACCTTTCACAAAACCTTCGTATCCAGGACCATGAGGACACTCAGCGACTAAGATAATCGAACCTCCAGTTCTTGTAGCAACTAATCCTGCATAAAGACTTGGTATCGCGTCGTAAAGAGTACCATCAAAACCTCTCCCACCTGCGCCTACAATAGCAATGTCCGCTCTACGACTCAGTTTGACTTCTGCGAGTTCATTGGAGAACTTGCTAGCTTCTCTCCAGGAGTTATGAACATCGCCTACTACAATTTGTGCTATCACTCCATGATTGTCTTGTACTGTGTTAATGGAAAGTTCAGGAGGACAAAAATCGGTCACGTCACTTAATGCTCTGTGTAAATCATCGTTAGCCAGTTTCGGAAGTATATCTCGTCTGAATATCAATTTCTGTAATTTCAAAGAAGTAGTCTTATCTGATATCCCAAGAGCGATTGTTGATACGCCGCCTGTGGAACCTGTAAAGATGCTAGGCATAGTTGGACTGATTAGAAAACGTAGAGAGGCATTAGTGAAAATTGAGTTAAAATTAACGGGGATTGATTGAGCAGGAGTATCACCCATGTACTGAAATGAATCCTTTCGTCGTTCATCATGAATATGAATCTGGCATTCGGTTTTACCAGGGTTTCCGAGATAATCTAGGACAACCTCCAAATCCTTTCGAGCATATGGTGGAAGAAGTAACAGCAGTGAGAGAGAGGATTGTGGAATAGCGTGAGTCTGAAGAGCTTTGAACAATGCAGAAATGATGGTTTCAGGATTCCTGCATCTGAGCGGGTCATCAATAGCTACGACGATATCAGATTCTTTTGGGGTTTCTGCTGCAATTGCTCTAAGAACACCTGAAGATTCAATCTCATTGAAAACTTGATTTTCTATATCAGGAGGCGAAACAACCTTCTTTCCTCGTAGGTTTTCGATTGTATGATAAAATTCTGTATCTAATGGAAGAAAACCATCTCCATAAGGAATCTCCAATCTCATTTCTCCGTCCCGTAACTTCGTGATAATTCCACTACTTAAGCTTGTCAAGATTATATGTTGCCTATATTTCATCATACAACTTATCACTCCACATGTATTTTACACATGAGTGAAGAATGGAATGAAGAGAATTGACCAGATATTTGGATTTTCAATTGTTGTGATTCTGTTCTATTGGATGCTAATCCTAATCATTCCAGACTTATTGGGTCCGATGGTCAGCATCTATTATTGGATGCAAAGTCTGTCTCTACTTGTTGGGTACCCTGGAGCGTTTATTATTTCATTAATTGGAAACGTCACTGTGCTCTTTCCTTTTCCATACATAGGAGTCATATTCCTGCTTGGTGGGGCAAAAGCAGGGCCTGCAGGTCCTTTCTTTTTTGATCCTTGGTTGTTAGGCATCATAGGAGGTATAGGAGCGACAATTGGAGAAATGACTGGATATCTCCTAGGTTGGGGAGGATCAAGATTCGTGGAAGCAAATCAGAGTAGTGGCTTTCTTCGATTCATCCAAGAGTATCCAAGAACGACTCCACTTGTCCTGTGGTTCCTAGCAGTCACACCCCTTCCTGATGATGTGTTAGTAATTCCATTGGGAATTGCTAAATATTCATGGAAGAAAGTTCTCATCCCTCAATTCATCGGTAAGACCATGTTTCTCACTGCAATAGCGTGGGCTGGAAATCTTGGACTTTCTTGGTTTGAAGCAGTTCTAATTGGAGATCCAACAAATCCAATATCAAAATCAATTGAGGTCATTGCGTTACTTCTTCTAGTTATTGGAATATTCATAGTTCTGAGGACAAACTGGTCTAAATATCTAGACATCCGAGAAAAAGAGCATCGAACCTATCCTGATTCCGAGCCTGCAGAATCACCATAACCTTTGAACAGCGATGCTCCTTTCTTCGTGATTTTTATGAAACCGTCTTGGAGTAGTTGACCGATTGTTCCCAAGTTAAGACCCTCTCTTATTGCCGGGGGAATGTTGATCATACCGATATCATTCATCTCAATTAATAGTTTGATAAATATAGCAAGTCGGTAGAGTTGAAGAAGACCGACACATTTCGTAAAAGACCTCTTCAAGCCTTCAATAAGACCATCTTTGGGATTTTGATATTCAACAAGAGCTCCTTCAATCTCCTTGAAAGTACAACACATGGTCTTCGAGTCATCATCAGGGTTATCCATGAAATGGCCAGGTGCTTCAAGAGAGAATGGATCGATCAGTCGTCCTTCAATCTTCAGACGTGCCTCCTCATCAGGAATGCTCCACCATGAATCAAGATGCTGATCTGAGAGTGGCTGAATATTAAAATCAGAATCAATCTCAGACCTCCTCATATTCGAGTCTGGTAAAAAGGAGTGCCAACCAGGTATTACTCTCAATCCTGGTCCCTCCTCTCGAGGAGAAGCCAAATCTAATCTTCGAGTGCAATAATGTACGAGATCATAGATTGCATACCTTGAGTTACCTTCTAAGTAAATGAAGACTGGTTCATAATCAGCCTCATGAGTTGGGACAGCTTGATAATCCCAAACAAAGAGATACTGAAGACACATTCTGCCAGACCGTCTATCTGTGACAACTCTTCCATAGACATTGATAAACTCTGTATCTTTTAGGGCTTCAAGAGTTTCTTCAGGAATATATTTTCCAAGACCAGATGCAAGAGCCATATCTGCAGTCCTTACTCCTGAAACAGGAGGCAGATTATCTCGTAACAACCTTTCATCAAATGTAGCAGTTAGTCCTTGAGCAACTTTATCAAAAGTGATATTGCTTTTCTTGATATTTGGTCGCAACATATCACCGAATCTCTTGGTAACCATAGAACTCACCAATTATTGAAAGGTTATAGGGTATTCGAAAAATCACTAGAAGAAAATGAGCGCCGCTTTCCAAACAACATGGATAGCGACAACTCATTTCTAGTCTGGACTGAACGCTAGATACACCTTACCAAATTGTCCGTGCTCATAATCAAGATGCACAGGAGTTCCTAGAATGATTTCCTCCGGTTTCTCAGGGTCATATCCCTTCAGTCTAGCTGTGACTCTAGTTCCTTCCTCTAACTCCACTATACCAACATAATAAGGAACCTCGGCTTGAAAGTCCTCGGGGGCAACATGAATAACCGTGAATGAGACTAACTTACCGTTTCCACTCACCTCAGTCCATTCCATTCTTGTGCTTCCGCAGCTATAACAGGTTCCTGAAGGAGGTGCAATGACCATTCCGCAGTCAACACATTTGTAGGCTCTAAAATTCTCTTCTTCAATGAATTTCTGATAAGCTTCTATCGTAGGGTTATCACTCATACATCAGCCCTCCTCATTACATTGACAACACATGTAGCACCTGTTCCACCGAAGTTATGGACAACAGCGGAATTATGATTTGGTACTTGATTAGGACCTGCTTCTCCTCGAAGTTCTTTGTATGCTACAACAATTTGTTTGACACCTGTTGCACCCACAGGGTGTCCTACAGCTTTCAATCCACCCATCGGATTAATTGGATGATCTCCGTCTCTCTCAGTTACGCCATCTCTTACTGCATTGGCACCTTCTCCGGGTTTGAAGAAACCTATGTCTTCGCTAGCAATGATTTCAGCAATTGTGAAACAGTCATGGACAACAGCAAAATCCATGTCTTTTGCAGTCAGACCAGCCATATCATACGCAATTTTACTTGCTTTAACAGAGGATTCGAATGACGTAAGTTGAGTTCGATCGCTAAGGTTCATTGATGCTGACGCTTGACCACTTCCTACGATTTTTATTGGGAGATCAGTGTACTGCTTTGCTTTCTCATTCGACGTAAGAACAACCGCAGCTGCTCCATCTGAGATAGGAGAACAGTCGAAGAGGCGTAGAGGCCAAGCAATGAATCTTGGAGTCATTGCTTTCTCCATTGAGATCTCCTTCTGAAATTGTGCAAGTGGATTTGTTGAAGCATTCTTGTGTGCTTTTACAGCAACTCGTGCCAGGTCCTCAAGAGTAGTCCCATATTTATGCATATGAGCGACTGCAGCAATTGCAAACACACCAGGGAATGTAAGACCAATTGAAGATTCAAAATCATCATCCGCTGCAGCTGCTAACGCCTCTGTTGCGCGGTTTGTAGATACAGAAGTCATCTTCTCTACCCCAGCCACCAGAACAGTATCATAAAGTCCAGATTCTATTGCCATGATACCAGCTCTGAGTGCAGTAGCACCAGATGCACACGCTGCTTCATGTCGAGTAGCTGAAATTCCTTTCATCCCTGCATAATCGAGAAGTAAAGGAGCAGTGTGTCCTTGATGAACAAGCATCTCTGGTATGAATGCGCCAATGAAGGCAGCTTGGATATCCTTCTTTGAAATACCTGCCTGAGTAGTGGCTTTATCCACAGCCTCAGCAAACATTTCCCGCATACTTATTCCTTCCAGCGCTCCGAATTTTGTCTGAGCGCCACTCACGATGTTCGTATTTTTCAGAGGCACTTTCGAAAACTCTCCGATGTCGGATGACGAGCCGATGAAACGAGCTATAAAAAGATTGTAGATTTGACCTATTATTGATTATTTGTGAAATATTACTCCTCTCCGAAGCTGTTAAATTGGGGAAGCATGGGTGAATTTCATTGAGTTGACAAATTATGGACTTTTCATTATCTGAGAAGGAACAGAAGCTTTTCGACAGAGCAAAAGAATTCGCTCGAGAGCATATTACACCCAAAGCTCTTGAACTGGAGAAACGCAAAGAGTTCCCTAAGGAGGTGGTTCAGAAGGCATTTGAAGCAGGGTTAATGAATTTACATATACCCACAGAAGCTGGAGGGCCGGGCCTCTCTCTTGTCGATGAAACTTTAGTTTCCGAAGCAACTGGTTACGGATGTGCAGGTATTGCTACTTCAATAATGTGTAACAATCTTGCATTCGCCCCACTTGTGATAGGAGCGACGACGGAACAACTGCAGACCTATGTCCAACCTCTTGTTACAGGAAAGGAGGCCAAATTTGGTGCATTCTGTCTCACAGAACGTAAAGCGGGGTCAGATGCAGGAGCTGTTCAGACTAGAGCGGAGCGAGATGGCGATGAATACGTCCTGAATGGTATGAAGTGCTGGATTACCAATGCCCCTGTTGCATCCCTCTATACAGTTTTTGCTACAACGCAACCGGAATTGAAAACCAAGGGACTATCAGTATTTATGGTTCCAAAGGGAAAGGGAGTAAAGATTGGTCATGTGGAGAATAAGATGGGACAATGGAATTCAGTTCAATCTGAAGTCATCTTTGAAGATGCTCGTGTCCCAAAGGAGTGCCTTGTAGGGAAAGAAGGTGAAGGTTTCAAGATTGCTATGAAGACTCTTGACAAAACCAGAGCCGGAATCGCAGCTATTGCAACTGGCGTAGCTCAGAGGGCTCTTGATGAAGCAGCGAAATTTGCAAACATTCGCCATCAATTTGGCCAACCCATTGGACATTTTCAGGGCATTGGTTTCATGCTCGCTGATATGGGGTGCCGTGTTGCAGCATCAAGACAACTAACAAGATATGCAGCTTGGTTAGCTGATCAAGATATCCGGAATTCGAAGGACTCTGCATTTGCAAAATACTTTGCAGCTGATTCAGCAATGCAGAATGCAACTGATGCAGTTCAGATTCTAGGTGGTTATGGTTATGCTGCGGAGTATGGCGTTGAGAAACTGATGAGAGATGCAAAGCTCCTTCAAATTTATGAGGGCACTAATCAAGTGCAACGGGTTGTTGCAAGTGGCGTCATTATGAAGGAAAGTGCAAACCTAGATACTGGTTTCCATGTCAAGTACGATGGAAAAGATGCTCCAGTAATGTAATTATTTCTCTTACCATGTGCAATTATATGCACATGGTCCATCCTATTTTTGAATCAACTTGGAGATAATCTGAGAATGCTGAAGGTACCTGAGTTTGTACAAAAGGGATTCAGATTCCTCATTTCATATCGACAAATAGGGAAAGCAGTATCCTCAGTTCTAGGATTTTTCGAAGTTCCGATACTTGATTTTTTTTCACTGCTTGAGAAATATACGGAGTATGAATATTTCAAGGATTTAATGGCAAGAATGACACAGCTTTATGGAAGTAGGGTCATCCCATTAGGAGTTAGTCTTTCTGCAATTCCAGCAATTTCCCCCACTGAGGAAATCATCAATATTGTTAGCCGTGTTGAAAGTCTTGCAATTGGATATTGTCATTGTCGTAACAAACACAAAAACTGTAACAATGAGGTATGGACATGCATTCACGTAGGAACAGCTAAGAGTATTGACGAGATATCAAAGAAGAAGCCGGTGAAATCTGCCACCTTAGAAGAAGTAATAGAGCTGCTCCATAGATCTAATGAAGCTGGACTAGTACATCAACTAATAACTGCGCCTTCTAGTGAATTCTTCTACGTTATTTGTAACTGTTGTCCATGTTGTTGTGTAATGCTGAGAAGTGCCATCGGGCATGGACTTGGGAACACAGCACTGGCTTCGAACTTCATAGCCTCTGTAAATGATGACATTTGTACATCATGTGGTACCTGCGTTAATAGATGCAATTTTGGCGCATGTAGAATGGATTCCACAGGTTTTAGTTTCAACCCTGAGTATTGTGTTGGGTGTGGCTTATGTGTGACAGTTTGCCCAGAGGGTGCTATCCAGATGAGAAGACGGAAAGAAGAAGAGTTCCATACTCGTCCACTCCAACCTCTATCAGATTGAAACTCAAATAACCAAAATTTCTCCCCTGCTCATGACACTGCAGGAAACATTCTCTGCTAATTCTCGAACTTGTTTGCAAAACCCTTTTGGGTTTCTCACAAGCCAGTGCATCGGGATTAATCGAGGGAGCGTCACTTGAAAAGTTTTCAATTCCTGAAGTGCCTTCTTCGGTGACATAGTCGGTCCTCCTCCAATTGGTATCGCAAGAACGTCAAGTTTCTGGTCTTTGAAGCCCTTCAGAGTCATCGTATCCCCTGCGTGCCCAAATGATTTGCTATTGGTTCTAACAATAACCCCTGTAGTTTCAATACCTTTGAAAAGACCATGTCGCCCTGTTATGAAATGTAATGTCCAAATTCCATGGGTGTGTGATGTCCCTGGATCTGCTTTCAGTGCTCTATCCTCATATTCTACAAATTCCTGAAGCACTTGTTCATTTGCGATAAATATCGCGTGTTTATTTCGTTCAAGAAATGTGGAAATACCCCCGGTGTGGTCAGAATGCTTGTGTGTACAATAGAGAATGTCGCCATCAAAATCCCCTGATTTCTTGTTACTTGGATCTATAACCAGCGCAGAATCTTTCGTTGAAATACGAAATCCAGACTGTCCAAGATATTCAATTTCTAGTTCTTCTGACATCTCTTAAACCATATTCCACCTACTTTGAACATGTAAATAAATCCAGAGTACTTGAGTATGAACGCTTTTGGTTGGAGGGTTAGCTACTTAAGAAGGCGATTCTCGGTCGAAACATCATTGACAGGAGTAGTGTAATCGTTGGAAGACAACGAAACCATCAAGACAATAAAGAATCGCAGAGCAATCCGAGATTATGAAACATCGAAGGATGTACCAGACGAACTCATTTACAAAATTATTGAAGCTGGAGGATATGCACCGAGTGCTGAGAATCAGCAACCTTGGCGCATTATTGTTGTTCGCGATAAGGAGGTACAAAGGTTCATCGGGCAAAAAGCAGTCGATAGAACTGTACTGCTATTTGGAAGAGCGACTCCTCGTGAGGAACTAGAGCGACGATTGGGTTATATTGAGTCAAAAGCAAGCATGGAGCGTACGATTGATATTCTAATTTCTGGAGCTCGATTTGAATACATTAAGGGTGAACCAGAAACTAATGGAGCACCAGTTCTGCTTGTTCTTGCAGTTGATCAGACTCATGTTGGGAACTCTCAAGCAACCCTACGGGGTACTGGTGGAGTGTACGGTTGGTCAGGCCCCAGACATGCAGTAATAGCAGGTTCAATGATGATGCAGAACATGGCACTGGCTGCAGCATCGATGGGAATAGGAAGTTGTGTTTCATCAGTTCAACTTGATCACTTCGATGATGTCGGAGAAATATCTGAAAAATTGGAAATTCCATTTCCACACTGGGTTCCAATCCTTTGTCTAACTCTTGGATATCCATTAGCTGAACGTACTCTGGGTCCACCGCGACAGGGGCCAGAAGAGATTGCATTCCTCAACAAGTGGGGAGAATCATTCACAAAGGAGGCTAATAAATGAGTGATCTAGAAATTCTCCGGTCCAGCTTTGTTGCATTTATTGATGGCATGTGGTGGGGTCTTAGAGATAACACTGGACCACTATCCATGTATGAGGGGTACGAACAAGGGTTCAGGCAAATTGGTGAGGAGTACGCCACGAAAGTAGGCGGAAGGGGACCAGAAGCTGCTGCGAAAATCTCTGCTGAAATAATGTCAGCAATTGGACTCGATGCAGAAGCTAGCGGGTCAGAAGTAATTGTGAAAGAATGCCCAATATGGAACAGGATTCTCGAGAGGGGTCTGGAATTTGCATTCCATATTGAGGAGATTTGTTGGAAACCTATGTTGGAAGCTATAGGAGAGAAGACTGGATCCAAACCTATCATGCTTAGTTCACTCCGTTTGAATTCAATCGCAATGGCTAGAATAAATCATAAGATTGGAAAAATCAAGACCGCACTTGACAAAGGAGTTATCTCACAAGAAGAATTTGATAAAGAGAAGACTAAACTGTCAACAGAGTCAACTAAGATTCCTGAATTTGGTCAATACAGATTTCAGTAGGTAGCTCATCTTAGCTGCACTGCTTCCACAGGAGGCACAAGAAAAATGGAGTCCCTAGAAAAGGCTGGGCTTGCTGTCAATTACAACAAGCTCAAAGAAACAAAACCTGAGTCAATGCCATCGAGAGTTCATATTTGGGATGAAACACTTCGAGATGGAGAACAAACCCCAGGGGTTGCATTGACTATTGAGGAGAAGATCGATATTGCGAAACTCCTCGATGATATAGGAGTGTCAATTGTGGCTGTTGGTTTCCCTGCAGTGTCAGAGGCAGAGAAGAAAGCAGTGACAGCAATTGCAAATGAGGGACTTCGAAATGCAGTTGTTGCAGCTCCAGCAAGAGCAGTGATTTCTGACTTAGACGCATGCATTGATGCAGGAGTCAGTGAAGTTCCAATTTTCATTGCTACTTCAGATTTCCGACTCAAATACCAACTCAGAATGACACGTGAGGATATGCTTGAACGACTGACTCATTGTGTAGAATATGGAAAAGAACATGGTTTGATTGTTGATTATATTGCCGAAGATTCAACAAGAAGTGATATGGATTTCTTGTGTGATGCGTATAAACACGCTATTGATGCTGGTGCAGATAAGATATGTGTCGCAGATACAGTGGGCTTCGTGAGACCACGAGTCATGACTCACATCATGAGAGAAATTAAATCACGGCTGTACAAGGATAGCAAGTATAAAGTTCCAATAGCTGTTCACTGCCATAATGACTTCGGACTAGCAAATGCAAATACTCTAGCTGCAATAGAAGAGGGGGCAACCTATGCACATGTCTGCGTAAATGGATATGGTGAAAGAGCAGGTAATGCAGCATTAGAGGAGGTAGTAATTTCCCTCGAAGAGCTATACGGAGTTAAAACTGGAATTCAAACAGAGAAAATGTATCGCCTATCCAAAGTCGTCGAACGACACTTCATGATACCTCTACCACTTCACAAAGCGATTTCTGGAGATAATGCATTCACACACTCCAGTGGAATTCATTCTCATGGCCAATTGACTCACTCAATGACCTATGAGCCTATCAATCCACTTCTTGTAGGAAGACGGAGAGAGTTTCATCTGGGTAAGTTTGTGGGCAGACACTTTGTTGAATACTTATTGAAGATGGGTGGTGTTCGTGCTACTGAAGAACAAGCAAGAGAGATTTCAGAGCGTGTAAAGAAAACTCATGAGGCCATTAAGAAACACCAATCCAAAGAGTCGTTTGACAAGATCAAGGCTGAATTAAGATCTCTCCGAACAGGTGTTTCTGAGAGGGAGTTTTGGGCAATAGTCTTTGATGTAATCTAGTACCTCTCTCGCCTCGATAACTGACGACGGAGAAGAACACCGAGGTCCATTATCGCAATTCCAACAAGAAATCCTGAACCGAATAGAGCAAGAACTACCAAATTTGTCATCCAACCTTGGTAGAGAAAATACCAAACAACTTCAAAGATCATGAAAATTGTCGCGATAAATAGAGCGAAATAGATCCCCAGCCTAAAGACCTTGGTAGCACTAGATGATTGTCTTGCTACTTCCCCCAACTCATATCCTTCGGGTGCACGTACTTGGACAAAGGCGCCTCCAGCAACCTGATCAATCACAAACGACTCAAGTTTTTCACTGGGTATCTTATCACTTGTAGCTTCGATAAATGACCCTCTGAGAAATTTGAATGCGGCACCTCCGCTGAAAATAGTAAGTACTGCAATGACAGCAATGTAGACTATAACCTGCCAGAATACAAACACTGCCAGTACTGCAGCAAGAATGGTAAGAACACAGAGGATATCAAAGATTCCACCTGCACTCTCTACACCTCCAACAAAGAGGAATCCAAGTCTACGCATTGCTGATACATTAACCCAAGTTTCGTAATAATGCGTGTCTTCTTCGCCAAGATGGCTTGCCAAGGAGTCCTTGACTTCTTCCTTTTTTTCGCCATATACTGTGATAAAGAGGTCAGCTTCAAGTTCCTTATTTTCTTCAGACGCGGATATCTCCATTACCT
>JAEORG010000075.1 GCA_016841005.1 Candidatus Thorarchaeota archaeon
CTGTAGAATTGCTTGAAGTATCTGTGGTACTACTTCGGTTGGAAAGCTGTGGCCCATTCCTTCGATAATGAGCAGCTTTGCATCTGGTATACTCTTGGCGGTGTCTTTTCCACCCGCCAATGGCACCAACGGGTCAGCATCTCCATGAATGACAAGGGTTGGGATTTTCACGTTAGCTAGTGATTCATTTCTGCGCCCTGATCCAAGAACTGCACTTAGCTGCCTCACAACTCCTGTAGGATTATAGCATCTATCATACGAACGTTCTGCATAATTGCGGACATACTCTTCATTCAAAGGATATTTGTTGCCATGGAGTACTTTCGCAGCTTTCAGTTGATCGGTAACATAGTTATCCCGATTTGATGCAGGAGGCGCAAGAAGAACTGACATTGCCTCAGGTGTTGGTTGTGGAAGGTCAGGATTACCTGTTGAAGACATGATTGATGTCAGGGTTCGTACTCGCTCAGGATAGTGAATAGCCATTGTCTGAGCAATCATGCCACCCATTGAAACACCTACAACATCAGCTGTTTTAATCTCGAGTGTATCAAGTAGACCTACTGCATCAGCTGCCATGTCTTTCAATGTGTAAGGTACATCCACCTTCTGTCCTTGGATAAGGGACATGACATCAGGAATACCAGCTTCATCACACTTTGTTGACAAGCCTATATCACGATTGTCAAAGCGAATAACCCAACGACCTTGGGCGGCTATCGCTTTACAGAATGCGTCATCCCACCGTATCATCTGAGCACCTAGTCCCATGATGAGCAACATAGGAGGGGATGCAGGATTTCCAAACGTGTCATAGACAAGCTCAACTTCACCAACCTTAGCGGTTTTCTCTCCGCTATATGGTATTTCATACATTGATTGATTCCTCCAACTAACCTTGGAATACTTGTTACCTCTCACCCTATCTATCTTTCTTAATTTTGTTAGAAATGGATAACTAAGCAGACAGCGTGCTTCCAATATTGCTAGGAATTTTTCCTATGTCACTTCACGCGAGATGCCACATCAACACCATCATTTTCAGCAATTCTAAGAAGGAGTGGAATGAGTGAGAGATCAATTGAAACAAGATAGGCTAGTTTCTTGTGTGTGTACGTCCTTGCTCCAGCAGTCAGTAATTCCCAGAGACGTCTGTATGAATATTTCAACTTATGATAGTCATTCTTCAACATACTAAATCCATTCGGACTATCAAGTGCATCTTTGATTATTCGTTCGAAGTGGGATGTATCAATTGCTATTCCCTCTGAGATGAAATTACCATATTGCAAATCATAGATAGTAGGTCTCATACCAGTTACATAATCAAGTTCATCAAAGGTAATCACAAATGAAGCAGGTGTTTCATCTTTGAAAAGAGAATCAATCTGGTTCTTCACAACTCTGCCAATGCTTTTGTTTTTGTGAATGAGATACAATGAGTTTCCCGCAATGAGTTGTGCAGAAATATGTGCAAACGCTTTGATTGCCTCTTCCTGTTTCTCACCAAATGAACTGATAATTGAATTCAAATCAATGATGTCTTCTTTGACATCACTAACATGTTCTTCTTCTACTGTTGAACCATTAGCTACTTGCAAGAGCGAAGGATACTCAACTCCTCGTGCCTTGAGGTTCATATCGAGGTAGACTAGTATAGCATGCTGAGGAGATCCATGTACTGAAATGACTGAGATGAGTCCAGTTTTTGCTTTCTCCATATCGTCCTCTGTAATCTCTAGAGGAACATTTTCCTTGCATATGTTGCAGAAAGCGTATACATCAGAGGGGTCATCTTCTGCCACAGTACAACAACTCAAGAAGTTACTTGTCCTTAGTACTCAACTGTTTGTTATCAACGATTCGCGTATTATTTCAGTGGGAATATTGCCGTCTGATTGCAAATTCTATCTTCTATTAACTGATCTTCAGTTTGAATGCCTTTTCAAACTTGTTCAATTTGGGGGCTATCACAAATTTACAGTATTGCTGAGTTGGATTATCTCGGTAGTAGTTTTGATGATAGTCTTCTGCTTTGTAGAATTTCTCGAATGGAACAATCTCAGTTACAATTGGATTCTTCCAAGTTCCACTATCATCAAGTTCTGTCTTGACCCTTTCAGCAATCTTCCGTTGTTCCTCAGAATGGTAGAAGATTACAGATCTGTATTGTGTTCCAATGTCGTTACCCTGACGGTTCAATGTTGTTGGATCATGTGTATTGAAAAAAACCTCAAGTATATCTTCAAAGGAGATTTGTCCTGGGTCAAACTGAATCTGACACACTTCTGCATGTCCGGTCCTACCAGTTGTGACTTGATGATAGGTGGGATTCTCTATATGACCTCCAGAATATCCAGACACAACTGATGAAACACCTTTTAGTTGTTGAAACACTGCTTCTGTACACCAGAAACATCCGGACCCTAAAGTTACCGTTTCCATACACAATTATTCACGTTTTCATTAATCAACTACTGGGTATAGGAAATATGGGTAGCTTGAGGTAAGAATATCACATGGTTTGTGTCTGATTGACTCATGACTCTCAATTTTGATACAATGCGACGTTTGGTTGAGGACCTAAACGTAGGTGTTTGCGTTTTGGATAAAGATGACAAAATCGTTGTCTTCAATCGGAAGGTTGCTGAACAGCTCCAGCAAGAAGAGAGCAGAATCAACTCATCCATACTAAGATGTCACCCTGAGAGGGCTGAACAAGGCGTCCTCAAGATGATTGGCGAGTTGAAGAGTGGCGAAGTGGAGAAATATGAGGGATGGGTTCACTTCATCGAGAGATATTTCTACGAGTACATCTATGCAATTCGGAATGAAAAAGGCGATCACTTAGC
>JAEORG010000076.1 GCA_016841005.1 Candidatus Thorarchaeota archaeon
AACGTATGTGATGATGTCACCAGTGGGCCAAGTGACCTCGATAGAGGTTGGATCCTTTCTCATTATGAGCGACTCTGAACCATCTATAATGTTTTGATAGCCATGTTTGTCAGCCTCCACTGATAGTGAATATGTGCCCAATCCAGGAGGTGAATCAGATCCATTGAACCTCAGTTCGTAGAATCCTGCATTCCACAAGAGTTGCCAAGTGGTTCCTGATATAGTGACATTCACTGTTGCTGCGAGAATGTCGGAGCCATTACTCATCAAATATCTAACTCGCAGTGTCGTATATTGGAAATAACTAATGTTGTTGTAATATGGAGCTGTCCATGAAATAGTCAGTGTTGTATATTCATCATTAATAGTAAGAGTCTTCGTTGAATCAGTCTGACCATCAAAGCCATCCCGCCACGCCTTAATAACGAGACCATGGGTTCCAAGACCTGGTGGAGAATCTGTCCCATTAAATTGAATCCTATATGTCCCACTAGATTCATGCCAGACTAAATCCCATAGTGTCCCATCTATGGTAACATTTACTGTTGCGAGAGGGATGGCGGTCCCATTACTCATAGTGTAATTTACTGATAGTATCGTTTGACCAAGATATGAGATTGTGTTGCCACCTATCCACTCACTACTGATAGCTCCTAACTCTCCAGTAATTGTCAGGACTTGAGAACTGTCGATTATTGCTTCATATCCAAATTTATCCAGACTAATACTGAGTCCATGTATACCCAATCCTGGGAGTGAATCTGATCCATTAAACTGAATCTTATAGACCTCATCAATACCGTCCCAGTATAGACTCCAAGTATCTCCACCAATTGTAACATTAACTTCTGCACTGGTAATAGCTGTCCCATTGCTCATAGTGAAATTGGCTGAGAGTGTTGTTGAACCAACATATGTTATGGAGGTGCCATCTGACCATGTTATACTAAGTCCTGTTGTTTCTTCATTTATTGTCAAGGTTTCTGGGTTATCAACATACGATTGATAGTTTGCTTTCCAAGCACTAATTGAGAGCGAATGTACTCCTAATCCTGGTGGAGCATCAGTTCCTAGGAACATGTATTCATAGAAACCAGTACCTCCGTTCCATACAAGTGTCCAAGTTGTTGAGGATATAGTGACATTGATTGTTGCAGAGGAAACCGACGATCCATTTCTCAGAGTGTAGTTTGCACGGAGTATTGTGCTCTCAACATAAGTGATTGTACTCCCTTGAGTCCAGGAAATTACTAGGAATGTATCTTCTACACGTAAGGTCAATTCTTCTGAAGAATCTGTAATTGATTCATATCCGAATTTATCCGCTATGATTGTCAGCGAGTGAGTACCAAAACCAGGATCTGCATCACTACCATTGAATACAAGTTCGTATGCCTCAGTTCCACCGTTCCATAAGAGATTCCATGTTGTTCCACCTATCGTGACATTGAGAACTGCTCCCACAACTGGAGATCCATTGCTCATTGTGTATGATACTGAAAGTGTAGATGACTCAAGATATGAGATATTGTTGAGACTTGGCATCTCCCATGAGATTACTAGAGATGTTGCTTCTTCACGAAGGTTGAGCGTTTCAGTGTCAACAGAATGTCCTTCATGGTCCAGTTTCCCTGCCAGAAGTGAAATGCTATGAGTACCGAGACCTGGGGGATCATCACTCCCTCGGAATATCACCTCATATGTTTCGAATGCAGCATTCCAAACAAAGTCCCATCTAGTTCCATCTATTGTAAGATTTAATGTTGCACCAAAAACTGCAGTTCCATTGTCCATGGTGTAATTCGCAACAAGAGTAGTTGTTTCGACAAAGGTGATGTCGTTTGTATTTGTCCACCAGAGTACGAGAGTGGTTGGTACCACCGGAAGTGTCAAGGTTTCTGTTGTATCCTCTTGGGACTGATATCCTTCTAATCCTGCCTTGATTGTTAGACTATGAATTCCTACTCCGGGTGGTACATCAGAGCCATTGAATTGAATTTCGTAGTATCCTGAGGTACCATTCCAAACAAGGTTCCATGTCGTGGTATCAATTGTCACAGTGATAATTGCACCTGACACTGGACTCCCATTCAACATCGCATAGTCGACCTGCAATACTGTAGAATCGCGATAACTAGGCGAATTAGTATTAGTCCATTGAGTGGATAGAGTAGTTGGTTCCTCTCTCAGTGTGAGAGTCTGAGAGCTATCTGATTGCTGAACGTACCCGAACAAACCTGCTTCCACATTAAGAGTGTAAAACCCAAATCCTGGAGGGCTATCTGTACCATTGAATTGAATTCTATAGTCTTGGTTTCCGTTATCCCAATTGAGAATCCATGTATCACTGCCAATAGTCACATTGACTACTGCATTCATCACAGCTGAACCATTGCTCATTGTGTAATTAACAACAAGTACCGAGAACTCAGTAAATGTCACATCATTATCTGGTGTGAGAGAAACAACTATGCTTGTTGACTCTAGTTGGATAGTTAGACTTTCGGAGCTGTTTATTCTACTTATGTATCCAAACCTATCTGCTTTAACAACAATCGAATGGACCCCAAATCCAGGTGGGTCATCTGTACCTCTGAATGTGTGTTCATATGATGATGCTCCATTCCAATTTAAAGTCCATGTGGTGCCACTAATCGTAACGTTTAGCTCTGCATTGAGTATCGAAGAGCCATTGCTCATCAGATATGTTGCGGAAAGTATTGTATTTTCCACGAAAGAGATAGTATCAGTGTTCGACCACACGAATTGAAGGGATGTTGATTCTTCATCTATTGTGAGTGATTCTGTTGTATCAGACTGTGCTTCATAACCAAACCGATCACTAGAAATCTGTACTGAGTTCGTTCCCAAACCTGGTGGATCATCTGTTCCGTAGAAGGTGTGATTATAGGTTTCACTCAGAGGATCCCAAATCAATTGCCACGTAGTTCCTCCAATCGTAGCATTTGCAACTGCGCCAGAGATTGGTGTTCCATTGGACATTGTGTATGTTATCGATAGGATTGTGCTCTCAACATATGTAATGGTACTCCCTGAACTCCAAGAAATGCTAAGATCTGTAAATTCCTCTCGAAGGATCAGAGTTTCAGTATTATCAGTCTTAGATACGTAACCGAAGAAATCTGCAACTACAGACATCGAGTGAGTGCCTAGCCCCGGAGGTGTATCGTTTCCGTTGAATTGAACTTCAAAATACCCCGATCCCGAATTCCAGGTCAAAGGCCAGGTCGTTCCATCAATAGTGACATTGACGTCTGCGTTAGTTACTGGTGTACCATTTGTCATAGTGTAGGAAACCTGCAATATCGTAGAATCAACAAAGCTCACATTGTTTGTATTCGTCCATTGAATTGAGAATAAAGTAGGCTCTTCTCGAAGTGTTAAAGTAAGTGAGCTATTCGTCTGCCCTACATATCCATATGTATCAGCGCGAACCACAAGACTATGAATTCCAAAACCTGGAGGTATATCTGATCCATTAAAGCGAATTCTGTAATCCTCATTGATGCCATTCCAAACAAGATTCCAGACATCAGATCCTATTGTAACATTAACTAAAGCACCAACTACTGCACTACCATTACTCATCGTGTATTCTGCAATTAGAGTCGAATAATCTGTAAAGGTGACATCGTTATCTGGTGTAAGAGATACAACAAGATTGGTTCCTTCAAGCTGAACAGTCAGCGTCTCTGTACCATTGGTCTGACTAACAAAACCGAATTTATCCGCAAGTATCAATAGATTG
Source organism: Candidatus Thorarchaeota archaeon (assembly GCA_016841005.1). The sequence goes on from JAEORG010000076.1 coordinate 3,770, forward strand.
TGTGTACCAAAACCTGGAGGTGAATCTGTGCCGTTGAAAGTTATTCTGTAACTCTGAGTTGCGCCATACCAAATTAGACCCCATGTTGTCCCCCCAATTGTTACATTCACTTCAGCGCTTGTCACTGCAGACAGATCACTCATTCTATATGTGACTTGTAGGATCGTTGATTCGACATAAGTTATGGAATCGGTATTAATCCAGGTTACTATTAGACTGGTAGATTCTTCTTCTATTGTTAGGGTTTCTGTTGAGTCAGTTTTAGAAACATAACCAAATTTGTCAAATACGATTGAAAGGGAATGGTCTCCGATACCTGGTGGATCATCTGCACCATCAAAGGTATGATTGTATGTTTGACTAGATGGATCCCAAACCAAGTCCCAATCAGTTCCTCCAATGGTAACATTTCCTATTGCATTGGGGATTGGAGTACCATTGCTCATTCGATATGACACGGATAAAATCGTGCTAGCAATGTAGCTGATTGTTGAACCATCTGACCATAGAATCGTAATACTGGTTGGTTCTTCTGTAAGCTCCAGCGTTTCTGTATCATCAGTCTGTTGTTGATACCCGGTTTTTGATGCAGCAATAGAAAGGGAGTGAATTCCAAATCCTGGTGGAGAATCTGTTCCATTGAATTTCAATTCATAGATCTTCAATGCATCATTCCATGTGAGTGGCCATGTAGTCCCCGCGATTGATACGTTAACTGTAGCACCTGGGATAGAAGTATTGTTACTCATTCGATAGGTGACACGGAGAATCGTCGTTTCGACATATGTGATATTATCTGTGTTTGTCCATACAACGATCAAACTTGTTGGTTCTTCCCTTAATGTTAGATTCTCTGTATTATCTAACTTCGATTCATATCCATTTTTAGAAGCTCTAATTGTGATTGAATGAGTTCCGAATCCTGGATCTATATCTGAGCCGTTGAATGTTAAATCATAGGTGCCGCTATTCCAAATGAGTGTCCAAGTGGTTCCTCCTATGGTGACATTGACAGTTGCACCAGGTATTGCTGTATTATTGCTCATTCTATATGTAACTTGGAGAGTTGTTGTTTCGACAAAGGTGATGTCGTTTGTGTTTGTCCAAGAAATTACAAGAGATGTTGGTTCCTCCCTTAGAGTGAGAGTGTTTGAAGAATCACTCTGTTCTAGATATCCCGTGCTATCTGCAAGTATTGTCAGCGGGTATTCGCCAAAACCAGGCGGGACATCAGTACCATTGAATGTTATTGAATAGAATTGTTCAGATGGATTCCATAGTAATTGCCATATGTCTAATCCAATACTCACATTGACCACTGCATTTGACACATTAACACCGTTGACACGCTGATAAGTTACTTGAAGCTCTGTGGACTGAACGTAAGTAATGTTGTTTCCGTTTGACCAGCTAACAGTGAGGGCTTGAGTTTCGTGTATGAGGCTTACACTTATTGAAAGTGTTTGATTTACCAACGCATAGCCTTCTGCATACACCTCAACTCCATAGGTTCCAGGTCCTACACCTGTTGTGTCAATTGTTGCAGTCCAAGTTCCATTGGAGTGGTCGACCATGCTCACGTTGGAACCACTGTCGAAAGAATACTGAAGTGACGCAAATGTTCCATCCAAACCTTGAGATGTGAAGGTATCGTTATAGAAAACACTGATCTCGAATGTATTTTCTGTATAAGCGTTGATTAGGTATTGACTTGCCTCAAGCGTTGTTGGGTAGGAGATTATCAGGCTCTTCGTAAGATATCCAGCATCAGTACCATTACTCCAGAAGAATTCGAATCTATACTCTCCGTTTTCTGATGCGGTACTATTGATATCCCAGGTATACGATGCAAATCCATTCGTCACAGTTTCATTACTCGGAGCATAGTTAAGGATTGACCCTTTCCATATTGTCAGATTCGCTGACCCTGATGTGATAGGATCTGTATCCTCCTCACGGATTGATGAATTGATTTGGAGTGTTGATGTTATATTTGCAAGCCTAGAGAGCTCTCTGCTATCAGATGTATCAAATATCTGAATCTGGGTCAGGTGATTGAATGAATCTGATGTAATTATCCATGTTCCATCTGACATATCATAGCAATTAATGAGAGCGCCATAGATGTTATAATGCGTATAATTTGTTGAAGGTGTAGACGAATTATATAGACCTGTGACAGTCCAAGAAGATGGAAGGGTTCCATTCAAGAATCTTGATGTTGCTAAAGCTGGATACTGAACACTTGTTGTGGCATTCCATTCTACAACTCCACCTGAGGTATTGACATTCCACACTGTTGAGGAGGTTGTACTCTTCTTATACCACAGAGTCAAATCATATGTGACATCTACAGACTGATTTGTGGAGAAATCTATCCAAGTCACATTTTCCGCATCTGTGAATGTCCAGGTAGCACCTGTTAGAGAGGAAGAATTCCCCTCAAGATTGATTTCTGCGGAGTCAGTATAAGTAAGAGCAGAATCTGCGGTCTTATTCCATGGGGTGTAGGTGTAATTAAGGAACGCTTCTTGCCTTTGAATTCCTGTGTATTCGTACCATTTATCTCCTCGAATTCTGTATCCTGTATTCTGAGTCGCTACAGGATTCCGGGACCTCCATATTATTCGGTTGAATGTCGATCCTGATCCAACCATCCCAGTACCATCGATGACTACATAGTATACAGTTGATTCATTCAATATTGCACTATCACTAGAAACATCATGAGTTACAATAGTGTCTGATACAACTTGAGTGAATGGAGTAATCCAACTAGTTACATTAGTGTCTGAGTTTGAATAGTTACTTCTAACAAGTAGGTATGCATCACCAAGGGAAGATGTGTAGTAAGGAGACTGGTAAATGATTATATAATTATCCAATCTTCCATCATGAGGGCGTTCATAGAATTTCTGATAAAGAGCATCAATCACATCAACAGTGTCATTTAGTATTTGCATACCACTGTTGATTGTAATTCCTGTCGATTCTCGTTCCGCAATAGCAACAATCTGATTGGGTACTAGATCAACTTTGAATAAACACCATCCTGGAACCAAGAATTCGGAGAAATCAATATCTCCTGTATGTTGGTTAACACTTGAATATGAATTTTGAATTGATAGTTGTAATGAACTCAGAGACCTCGATGCATATAGTTCAACATCGAGGTCAGAGCCATTATCTCCAGCTGATGAGAGATTAAATGAAGTGTATTCCTGTAGGTCATTCTTGATAGCTGTAGAATGTTCCACAGGATAATCAGTGGATATGGATGAACTGGATATCACCAATAGAGTAACTATTGCAACCATCACTAGAATCCTTTTCATCCTTTAGCCTCAGACGTAGTTGGACTAAAATAACTAAGAGTCAAATATAGATATTCTATCCTATGATAGAGTCCTTCCGATTTTTAGAATAGACTGAACGTTTTGTCCATCACGTATAATATGATGGTCCTGAATCACTGGCTGGAGGCGGACTATCCGGAGCGCCTGCAATCTCATTGAGGATTGCGATTACCATATCCACCGCACCATGAACTCGTCTCATTATTTGCCAAAGTCTATCATTTGAAAACGCATCATCATAGAGACGATCTGAAATTACAAATCCCGGTCCTGGGGGTTTCGGTCCTCGCTGTTGACCTGGACTCGGCTGGATGAATCCGAGTGTGATTCCCTGTTGAAAACTGAACTGAAGCGCCTTCATTTGGAAGTCCTTCATCTTATCCGCTGTTAGAACTTTCAGATGCTGTGGTGAAATCATGACCTGTGACTCGACTTGTACGTAGTCTTGTTCATTTGGTCTAACCACAGTGAAAAAGAAACGCATGTATTTGACCTTAAAGAGGAATTCTGCTCTTGGGTTGGAGATGCTCTCAACCTTGATACCTTCATTTGAAAACCAATTCTTCACAGCATCTTTAACTGTGTCAGTTTTATCTACCATTATTTCTCACTCTGACTAATCAGATACAAATGAGGCTTTCACTTAATGCTTGTGTTCTATTCTCTGAAGTATGTAATTTCGTCATAGAACTCAGGGGTTCGGTCTTGGTAGCATGTTATTTGTTTTCTCACTTCATTTATCATGTCCGTATCGCCAGTATTCGAAATGACAGTCATGTCAGTGTTCAATCTAGTCAAAACAACCCCCCAGGGATCCACAATCTGACTGTGACCAAAGTAGGTCTTATCATCGAAAGCCCAACCCATCCTATTGGTGGCCGCAACATAGATCTGGTTTTCGATTGCCCTTGCTCGTACAAGTGTATCCCAGTGCGGCGCTCTAGGGTCTGGAAATGCTGCAGGTATCAAGATCAGTTCCGCACCATTAAGTGCAAGAGTTCGAGATAGCTCAGGAAACCTTACATCATAGCAGATCTCTAGACCAACTTTGATTCCGCCTACATCAGCGATGATTAGAGAGTTTCCACCTGCAAATACTTCCTTCTCTGATTGGAATGGATGCATCTTTCTATACTCTGCAACAATCTTGCCGTTTGGTGAAGCCATGACCAGTGTGTTGAAGTATTTCTCTCCTGTCTGTTCAATATCTGTTCCGACTACATACGCTGACTGTTCCTCTGCAAGGGTCTGGATGAATTCCGCAGTCGGACCTGGAACTCCTGGTCCTACCTCTTGATAGTCTGAATATCTAAATCCAATTGCAAACAGTTCGGGAAGGACAATGAATTCCTTTGAGGTCTTGGATGAATGGCCAGAAAGCATCTCTGATACAGTTTTGAAGTTCTCCTCTCGCTTTCCTTCAAAACATGACATCTGAACTAATGACACGCTGAATTCCATCTTTCTTCACCAGTACTGATACTCGTCACAACATAATGCTTAAGTTGTTCGTAATGTGAGCTGATAGTGTCAAGGCGCTCTTGGACGTGTTGCTTGTGGTCAATGAAGTTGATACAGAGCCAGAAAGTAGGGCTGATATGCCTAAGACATCCTACTCTAAACCAGAGGTAGGCGCTACAGGAAAGACTGGAAGTTGGCGTACCTTTGATCCGAAGATTGATTATGATAATTGCAATAGATGTAGGATCTGTTGGCTTTATTGCCCTGAGGCTGTTATTTCTGTTGACGATGATGGTACTCCCCACATCGATTTTGATTATTGTAAAGGTTGTGGGATTTGTGCGGAGGTTTGCCCACCAAAATGCATCGAGATGGTGAGAGCTGGTGAGGCTCAGAAGGAGGATGAAGCATGAAGACTGAACTCATGAGTGCAAACTATGCAGCAGCTCGTGCAGTTATGGCTGCTAGAGTTGAGGTAGTTGCAGCGTATCCTATTACTCCAGCCACTACTGTTCCAGAACAACTTGCTCTTTTGAACGAACGAGGTGATTGGCCTGGTCAGTTCATTCGTGTTGAGTCGGAACATTCAGCTATGTTTGCCTGTATTGGTGCTAGTTCAACGGGAGCACGTGCATTTACTGCCACGTCATCAAATGGCCTGCTCCTGATGCATGAGGCACTTCATTGGGCTGCGGCTGCTAGACTTCCTATTGTTCTTGCTAATATTAACCGCTCAGTATCCCCAAGTTGGAATATTCATGTCACACATGACGATTCTATGTCTCAACGTGACACAGGTTGGATTCAGTTTCATGTTGCAAGTGTGGATGAATTCTTTCACACCATTATCCAAGCATTCAAGCTGGCTGAAGATGAGCGAGTCCTGATGCCAGTCATGGTCAATGCTGATGGATTTGTGCTTAGTCACACCGTGCAGCCATTTGATTATCTGGAGCCAGAAGAGATTGACAAATTCCTTTCACCATATGACCCACCACATTGGAAGATGGACCCTGAGAATCCTATTTCTCATGGGAATATTGTCTTCCCTGAGTTTTATCAGGAATTCAGATATGGAATGCATCAAGGGAATCGTAATGCTGTAAAGGTCTATGCTGAGGTTGAAGCGGAATACAAGAAACTCTTTGGCAAATATTTTGGTGGTCCAATTGATTGTTACAAGTGTGATGATGCTGAGGTAGTAATAACCTCTCAGGGATCTATGGGGGCTGAAGCTAAAGATGCAGTTGACGAGCTTCGTGACGAGGGCTACAAAGTCGGTAATGCCAGGATGAGAATGATTCGTCCGTGCCCAGTTGATGCTATACGAGACCTCGCTTCCAAAGTCAAGGGTATTGCTGCCTTTGATAGAGGTGTATCCTATGGGTTTGGAGGTCACATCGCAGGAGAGATTCGATCTGTGTTATACAACACGAAACATCGGCCAATCGTAAAAGACTACATTGGTGGTCTTGGTGGTCGAGATGTGACTGTTGATGATATCAAAGAGATTCTTCTTGATTGTATCAAAGAAGTAGAGTCTGGAGAAATAGGTGAAGAAGAACACTGGCATGATTTGAGGTGAGTAAGATGGTTGCAACAAAAGAAATGCCGCTGAAGGAATATGTGCTGAAAGGTAACGCTGCATGTGCAGGCTGCCAAGATATGGTAGCATTAAGACATGCTCACAAAGCCCTTGAAGGCGATGTAATCCAAGTTGTTCCAGCCTGTTGTACAAGTGTCGTCCAATCACTCTGGCCTAAGAGTGGTCTAGCTATTCCTGTTCTCAACACCGCATTTATGGCATCAGCCGCAACTGCTTCTGGTGTCAAGGCTGCCCTCAAAGCGAAGGGTAATGATACAACGACAGTAATGGTCTGGGCAGGGGATGGTGGTACATTTGACATCGGATTGCAAGCCCTAAGTGGAGCTTTTGAGAGGCGTACGGACTTTCTCTATGTTTGTTACAATAATCAAGTGTATAGCAATACTGGCACTCAACGTTCAGGTGCTACACCACTCCACGCACAGACGACTACAACATGGTATGGTAAGAGTGAACCAGAAAAAATGCTTGATTTGATTGTTGCTGCGCACGAACCGGCTTACCAAGCTACTGCAAACTCATCATATCCTAGAGACCTCTATGATAAGATCAAGAAGGCTAAGGATATTGAGGGACCCAAGTTCATTCACATCTTCCTGCCCTGTCCGCAGGCATGGAATTATCCAGTTGAGAAAGGAGTCGAGATTGGAAAACTTGCAGTAGAAACTGGATATTGGATTCAATGGGAGCGCGTTGGTGATAAATTCGAACTTGGTACAGTCAGTAAGAGATACCAAGATCCTGAGAAGAGGAAACCTATCGAGGAATTCCTTAAGATTCAAGGAAGGTTTTCACATCTCTTCAAACCAACAAAGGATGAGAAGAAGATTCAGGAACTCCAAGACTATGTTCAGCATCGCTGGGATGTTGTCATGCGAACTTTCAACTAATCATTGTGCCACATCATCCTGTTCGGCATCATCATCTATTTAGCCAAGACCTTCTTTGTCACTCCAACTATAAGCACCAACACACAACCCAAAGTGGTCAATAAGACCAGTGACCTTAGTAGCAATTCATTTACCTCAGGATCTGACCCTAATAGATATTCTTCAAGGTTGGTAATTCCATCTAAATCAAGATCTTCTTCCGCATCATCAACTATTGGATTTAATCCATGGTGCACCTCATATGCATCGGGTATAGAATCAGAATCTGAATCGGAGTTTCTAGGACTAGTGCCATACATAAACTCCAGCACATTTTCGAGCCCGTCAGAATCTGCATCAAGCATTGCATCGTCTGAAGTTGGATCCAATCCATATATCACTTCGAACAGATCAGGCATAGTATCCGAATCTGTATCAGGTAGATTGGGATAAGTTCCGTGTTTATATTCCTGATAATTCGAGAGTCCATCGTTGTCAAGGTCTTGGTCCGCATCAGGGAGTAAAACACTCGTTCCATTGTGGTATTCCCAGCCATCGGGAAGTGAATCAAAATCAGTGTCCATGTTAAAGGGTAATGATCCTGCTTTGTATTCATCTACATTTACTAGGAGGTCTCTATCAGGATCAACGTTTGCATCATCTACAAGTGGATTTGTGCCATAGGTGAATTCCCAGAAATCAGGCATGGTGTCTGAATCAGAATCGTTACTTGTGGATGATGTTCCAATTATTATTTCAAGACCATTGTTTAGATTGTCTGAATCATCATCTAGAAGGAAGGTAGATGAATCAAGCCAGAATTGATTACTATCTAAAATACCATCTGCATCAAGGTCAGTCTCATATGAAATTTCTAGATTGAATCGGACATCACTTCTTTCAGCACCCGATATGGTAAGACAATGAATACCGCTACCAGGATATGTAAAATTAACCACACTTCCTTGATTGTGTTGTGGTAAATCAGAGTTGAATATCTCTATCGTGTTTCCAAGTTGATTTGTGAGTGCAAACGACACTGCCCCACCAGACCACGATCCTTGTACTGCTATGTCTGTAGTAGTGGTCAATGGAAAACAGAATGATTGAGGTTGACCATTTCGTAATCTTCCCTGAAATGGAGATGTCATAGACTGTTCATGTGCACGAGCTAAGATGTATGCCATACTTGCACCAACAGATGCAACTAGGTCAATTGCTACTGTATAGTTGTAGAGAGGGTTATTCCATACATCAGAAGGTGAATGATACGCGTCATCATGTGAATAACCCGATTCAAAGGCGAATAGGACATTGTCATAACCTTCCGACAGAAACGATTGATGGTCTGATCGTCCCCATACTGATAGATCCGTACCTTCAAGTGTCTTGATCAAATTCTTCCCGAAGTTCATTGTCATAACTTTTGAAAGGGTTGCATAGTTCATTGCACTCCCAGAGTATGCTAATAGAACACGTTCATCTGCTGGTGCTTCAATGTCTTCTACCAATAACATATCGATGTTAAAGTACGCTATAATCTCAATTCCTCTATCAGAAAAGATCTCTGTCACCTCTTTACTTCCAACGAGACCTATTTCTTCAGCATTCCAGAAACCAAAACACACATCCAAAGGCCATTCATACTGAGCAAATACTCGTGCCAGTTCAAGTGTTGCTGCAACGCCTGTTCCATCATCATTAGCTCCCGGAGCACCTGAAACAGTGTCATAGTGACCTCCTACCATCAACGCAGGGCCTTCAGGGAGATAGCCCGGAAGGACGCCGACAATACTATTATGAAGTCCAAGAACTTCAACCTCAATTCTTCCATTCGATATTCGATTTAATTCCTGAATAATCCAGTTTCTCGCGTTGATATTGTTCTCTGTTGATTGAGGTCTTGATCCATTCTCTGTCAACTTGATGATAAAATCAAGGTACTGCTGTTCTGATACTGCTCTGAATATATTTCCTGAAATGTCATCCCCATAGACCCGACTCAGTTCTACTTCATCATTCTGTGCTGATGTTGTTAAATATACAGGAAGCCCTCTACTACTTGTCATACAAATAGAAGCCACCAGTATAATCGTGATTAGAACTGCGAGTTTATGTTGAAGCATGACTGGAATATTGTTCGTCTCTTGAATAAAGTAATGTTCAACGCGTTTTTTATAGGCTCTATTTGAGATTCACGATAGCCAAGCACATATAGGGGAATTACATATCCATTTTGTTACCGATGCCAGTAAAAGACTTCCCAACAATTCTAGAGATTAAAGACCCAATTCATGGTTATGTAGGGCTATCAGAATTAGAAAGGAAATTGATTGATCTTCGATTATCTCAGAGGTTAAGATATATTCGATCTCCAGCTGGAATTCACCTGGTTTTTCCAGGTGCTGATTCGTCCCTAATGGGTCGCATGCTAGGTGTGATGCATGTTACCGAAATTTTCGTAGAAAGCTTGGATGGGTCATTGGAGGAGGTTATGAAGGCACGTTTGGCATCAATGATGTTCTCACTTGCATTTGGTCCCTGGGCAAATGTGATGAATGAATATTTGTCAGTTAGGGGTTTTGACAGGAAAAAGATGGCGACACTGGTATTAGAGTCTGGTCCAGTATCTGAGATTATTAAAGACAGTATATACACGCTTTCAGAAGTGAAGGACCTTCTTGTCAAGGGTGTTCCAATAAAGGGGATTCGAGTTGATCTGCTGAGTACTCCTATCAATCCTGAATTAGTAGACAATCTGGAGCGTGATGCATACTTTGCGGGTGTGGAATATGCACAGCTTGAGTTTAGAAGACTCTTTAGTGCAACTCGCATAGCGAAGAACAAGATTGCATTTGAACGAGGTGCTCTATACACTCTGGAATCCTATCTTTCTGCTGCAGCAAATATGTTTGATGCTGTTTACTATCACAAGACAGTGCGAGCTGCAGAACTAATGATACTGAGAATCTTGGATGAAGCTGGGTCTCGCATCATCCCATTTCCTGGTGATGATTTAGATGGATTTCTTGTGTCTGATGATCTCACGGCACATGATATCCTTCTTTCAGTATCACCTGATGATGAAGAGGGCATGCGCACTGCAAATCATGTCTTTCTCGATTATCGTAAGCGGCTCCTTGTAAAAATGGTTGGTGAAAGGTCTATTGCAGACTTGGAATTCCTGGATAGAATATCAACACCAGATGGGATTTATGCCATTGAAAAGGAGATTGCAGATGCTTCTGGAATTGATCCGAAGAATGTGTATGTTGACTATCCCGACCGTCAATCCGTCAGTTACACACCTACAAGGCACGATTTGAGTGACTTGGTTCTTTTCGAGAGAGGTTCAAAGGGATATGAATTCTGGCCAGTTGAAGAGCATAGTGGGATTGCAAGAAGTTTTGGACGTAAGTTCAGCACAATTAGAGTTTACACAACAAGAGGTTACAGAAGTAAGGTAAAGAAGCATGCAGATGCTCTGCTTGAGAGCATCGATACTCCTGGAGCCGCATAAACTGGGTTCAGTCATGATTACCCAACAGACGGTTAACTTTCAAATACCCCCAAACGCAAGATAATCATACGACAGATGTGATGATCAATGTTCACCTGCCACAAATGTTCCAATCCATTATATGTTGAATCTGCAATTCTGAAGGATAAGATTCTGAAGATGGAAGTGCAGTGTATTGAAGGACATAGGAGCATACGTAGAATAGCTGAGCATCAGATTGAGGAAATGGCGAGTGAAATCTTTAGTCGTCTTTATACATGTCTTGATTGTGGCTATGCGATGACTCTTTTGGAAACTGAAATCCATGGTGAGGAGGCAGAAGGTGCATTGCTATGCCCTAATCATGGTGTTCAGAAGAGAGACTTTCCAGCCAAATATCTTGGGCATGTCAATCTAGCAGGTGCTGATTCCGATCCATATCAAGCAGTACGTGATTCATTTCAATGCAGTGAATGTGGTCAGGTTTATGCAATTAGCGATATAGACGAGCAAGGCGGTGTACTTGAGATGACTGTCCGTTGCGCAAACGGACACAAGAATACAAAGTATCTTTCCGCATTATCTGATCGAAGCTTCATCAAGACAATTCTACAGCGGGTGGTTCATTGCGACCGCTGTGGACTCCCTGGGCATATGTCAGGAGTTGAAGAAAGGAAGAAGATTAGCAAAGTCCATACTACGTGCCCAACACATGGTATGGAGAAAAAATCTATTCCGACTGAAATTCTACCGTTATTACAAGAAGCGGTGAATGAAATTCCAGATGATGCAATAGTATTGTCTGCACTTAGGTCAAGTGACTGTCATCGCCTCCTCGCGATTCGAGGGATTGAAGAAGTTTCTTCAGGATACAAGTTCAGAACTATCTGTCCCGGACGAGGTGCGGCAAGAAGTGTTACTATTCCTGTTAGATGGAATAAACGTAATAGCCAACTAATCGCGATGTCCATTCTAAATTGCAATGAGTGCGGTTTACAGACTCATATTCTCGATGCAAAGAAGAAGAAGAATCAGATTGAATTTCGGATTGTTTGTCCTATTCATGGAGTTATGCTGCGTGATGCTCCTTTAGATGTTTTTGAAATTATAAACGAAACCTCCAAAGAAATTGACAAAATGCCTTCTATCGTGAGAAGCATGTATTGCCCGAAAGATGGTTTACCTCTAAGTCTTCGAGATGTCGAGGACAGAAGTGGTTTGACAGAGTTCGACATGGAGTGTCGGAATGGGCATAATCACAAACGATTCTTTGTCCCTAAAATGGAGCTAGCAGCGTTAGCTGATGTCTACAAGACATTATTCAATTGTCCTGAATGTTACGAACCGATGGACTTGGTTTACACTGAAAAGACAGGTCGTGAAACCAGAGTTGTTCAGCTATGCTCGCTACACGGAAAACGCGTTCTGGATGTCCCACATGATCATGCTCTTGCAATTTCTACAGCATATGACGAACTGAAAGCAGATCGTCTCAGACCAAGGGTTGAGGCTATTGAGGAGGATGCGGTTGAGGATTACAGAGCCATCTCAGAACCAATTTCAAAAGCAACCAAGGAAGTTCAGGTTTATAGAGGGTGTGAGATCATAGGTGGCAAGTTCGATTTTAAGGTGAAGGTCGCAAATCCAACAGACTTCGTAATTACTAATGTAACAGTAAGCCTAGTCGCTTATCCCCAGGATTGTATTGAGCTTGGGGGTGAAAGTTCCAAGACAATTTCACGGATAGAAGTCGGTGGGTTTCGAAGTCCAACATTTACACTTTACCCTACCAAAGATTGTGTTCAAGGAAAAATCGTTGCTACAGTTTCTTATATTGATTTTAGAGACCAACTTCACACTCTACAAGTTGAACCATACCTCATCCGTTCTGTCTGTGATTTATTACAACCAACTAAGAAGACTGCTAAGGAGTTCGACTTATTGCTTGGTGATTTAACTAAAACCGATCAAGAACAGACTCTAGATTGGAATGCGCGTGTGCTTTTCACAAAAGCTGAGAAGCTATTACCAGCTAAGAATTTCCATGTTATTGACACAGATGAGAAAATAGTAGGTGACCAGTTCATAGGCACTATCAGAGGGTATGCCGTTGGAAAATTTACAAAGAAGAAAGTAGCAGTGATATTCCTAATTGCTGGTACAGAGAATGGTAGACACTCATCAGTTAAGGTAGAGGCACTTGGAGACGATATAGCTATGTTACCAACTACAATCGATGAACTTGCAGAAACAATGGATTCTTGGATTTGTCTCAGGTGTGGAGCTCCTCTTGATACTGAGCAGGTTGAAGAACTAGGAAAGCGCACTCCCATTCGCTGCAAGTATTGCTCCCACACTCTTACGCTGGGTCTCTATCTGATGTGATAGCTTTTTCATGAGAGGTCTCTTTCGACTAGCCAATTATGTAGTGGAAACATTGCCTTGAAGTGTTTAAGACAGTGATCTATCAATTCAGATGATTTTAGAACATTTCTTGGAATCTTCGAATATCCTGCATAGAGTGCGTTATGGAGTAAGAAATTTGCACGTTCGTGTTCAGGATCATAACCTCTTGGCACCCGTTTGTAGTGGGCGCCTCCAATTGAATATCCTGCTGCTTGTAGCTTGGTCACAAACTTTTCAAGTTCTTTTCCAGTCTTTTCAGCAAGAACAGCATCTCGGTATTTAGTTAACATATCCTTCGAAAACGAATGCATCCCTCCGTGCACCACAAACATCTTATCATCAAAACCTAGATGAAATCCAGAGTGCATCATCTTCTTTCCTGGTCCTTCCCAGAATATGATGCCCATTCTTGTTCTGTATGGAGTCTTGTCTTTGCTAAACCGAATATCCTTGTGGATTCTCATGATAGATCCACTTCCTGTTGTCTTTGTATCGTATCTGATATCTACCAAGTTCTTGCTTAACTTCTCACCCATGTCCACAACAAATGATTGTGCTGGTGCCACCACGTAGTCTGTGAAGATACTCTTGTTAGAGTTAAACCACTCTCTATTGTTGTTTAATTTGAGGTCTCTAAAGAAATCAAAAGTCTTCTTTGAGAATCCCTCAAACGGTGGAAAAGGCTTCATACCTTAGAAATATGCTACGAGAAATATAACTTGTGAGATAGGTCTCTATTCTTCCCCTTGCCATTCAATCTCTGTTCTCTGTTTAACATTGAGATGTGTCAACATCCTATCTACCAAAGAATCAACTAGGTCATCAATAGTCTTAGGTTTATGCCAGAATGCTGGACTAGCTGGAAATACTACAGCTCCTGCTTCAGTAACTTGTGCCATATTTCTAATGTGGATGAGATTCATTGGTGTTTCACGAACAAGTAGAACGAGAGGTCTCTTCTCCTTTAAGCTGCAATCAGCTGCACGTGCTATCAAATTATCTGCATATCCATGAGCGATTCCAGCTAGTGTCTTCATTGAGCAAGGTGCAATAATCATTGAATCAAGATGAAAACTACCACTTGCTGGGCCCGCAGCAAGGTCGTCCTCATCATAGATACTATCCACTTTACGTGCTAAGTCATTAGGACTAAGGCCAGTTTCGTATTCAAGAGTCTTGACTCCCCACTTGCTAATGATAAGATGAACCTCATGTCCGAGCTCTTTCAGGGCATCGATAACATGGACACCATATGTTGCCCCACTTGCTCCAGTTAGGCACACGAGAACCCTCTTTTTCATGACTTACTCTCCATTATAGTACCTTCACACATGATATCTCCGAATATCTTCTTTCCGGAATGTCCTAGAAAAGAAAACTAAGGAGGATAGATGAAACAAAAGCGATTCCCCCAGTAATGAGTCCAGTACGTTTAGCAATATGATAGGCTTCAGTGATGTCTTGGGTGAGAGTATCAAACCCTTTTTCCCCGAATGTTCGAATTCCCTTTGCTTCTCCAAATGCGAATCCTACACTTGCATCTTCTAGCTTATCCTTTGCTTCTATCGATGCTGTCTTGATAGCATCAAGTACGATAGCAGGTTTTATACTTCCTACTGGTGGATATCCCTTACTTGATAATGAAATAGCATTAACCAGGTGTGTGTCTGTTGTTGTTATTTCAATATGGTCAAATCCCTCTTCTCTGAGCAATTCCTGAACTGTTTCTCTAAATCCTGGTTTCACATTGTTTCCATCAACAGAAATAATGACTGATAGTCCAATCCCTGTCTTCAATGTAAGTGCGACCACTCCTCCAGGACCGATCCCTTCCTTGGCTGTAATGTTTTCTGGAATGACCTGAGCAATGCCTACTTGGAATTTTTCATGTGAATATGATGCAGTAGTAGAAATCGCATCTTTAACTGATTCAACATAGGTTGCTGCTTCTTTATCTCCTGGCATAACTGAAACCGCATCATCATCTATGCAGTTGTGGGCATCAGATAAGGCTACAAATCTCAGATTTGGAACACTCTGTCTTGCTGCTTCAGCAGCCTCTCTACCAACTTCCAGAGCTATATCATCTGTGAACTCAGGAGCACTTGTGGAGATTGCAAGAACATCATTGCCTGCGAAGAGGGACCAGACCTTGAACTTCCCCTTATCGGTCCAGTGTGGTCCAGATACTTTATCGTGGACTGATACATCCTGAAGCAATCTATCCACTTCACCTGTGACTATATCATAGTCTATCTTATTTGTCAAATTTTGATGATGTGTACAGTTCCCGTGGAGGATGAATGATTGAACTCCATGTTTATTTTTAATGTGATTGATTAGTGTTGATGGTAATCCACTACTACCAATATCTCTGAAGGGACCAGGATGTATATAGAGAATTACACCTACTGCTATCAACCGCTCATTGTTTTTGAATACAAGCAATTCCACTGGAACATCTTGAACTACACTTATTTCGGTCATAATCGACTCCATGGGTTCTGGATTTTCAACGAGGTAATCATATCCAAATGCACGAAGTAGTTCAGGGCCATTAATACCAAGGTCTCTTTCAAAAGGTTGACTTACAGCTCTGAAGATATAATTAACAAATATTGAATTAAGAACGAATATCATGAAGAACGATATGTACCAATACATCGGAAGTAGAACTGGCATTATCAGAATCTGTGATATTGCAATATTACTGATGATCCAGATTAAAATGGGCATGAATGCTGCAGTGAAATTACGAATGGGATGATGATCACTAAGACCTGTCACAAGAAATGCAAATACAAGATACCCTATCGCAAGGCCCAGAGTCCAAAATCCTGCTTCCAACACAGAAACTCCAAGAATGAAGTCGATCAGTCCTCCTAATGAACCTAGAAAGAACCAGAAAATCAATCCAAACTGAGCAGCACCTAGTGTTCTCCTAGCATCAAGTGGGGATCCTTTCTTCCTTACTATCAGATACATCAGTCCGGACCCGACAAATGCAGTAGCGAAGAGGATAGATGAATATCCTATGAATTCCTGAATTGCTATGTATTGGTCTGATTCAAAATACCCAAGGAGCGAGACAAATCCTGCTGATATAATTGCCATTACAATGGTTCTGAGAATTATTCCTCGGTAAGTAGGAAGTTGCCATACCTTTGAGTAAAGGCTTACTGTTTCCTTTACCTTTGCCTTCTCGCCCATTGTAAGACCTCTCGAATTAACTATGCCCAAGTCGAGAATCTTATCAAACTTGTCATTTTGCACTGAGAACACAATATTGGTACAACCATTAGATTTATATCGCATTCGATATTACGCCCAATATCGTATTCGATATCACATTCGATATTACCGCGAAGGTGGATAATATGCATCATTCAAAAACGGAACATTGTGACAATCTTAAGGATGTACAATTTGTTCCACGAGGATTTCTAAGACTCTTGATTGCAAGGCTCTTGGCCAAAGAAGAAATGACAGGCACTCAGATAATGGAAATTCTTGAAGAAAGAAGTAAGGGCAGGTGGCGTCCAAGTCCTGGTTCTATTTATCCTCTCCTAGGTCATCTAGAAGAGAATGGCCTGATTAAGACAGTTAGAACTGAAGGTCGAAGTAAGATTTACACCCTCTCTGATAAAGGGCATGAGCATTTTGAATCAACATTCAGAAGAAAGGATGATGTAGAGAACAGAACTCGCCTTCACAGAGCAGTCTGGATACAGATGCTTGATCCTGTAGATCAGGCACTCTTTCAAGGACATGGTATTCAAATGGGGATTGAAAATCTATTTGAAATACAAGATCAACTTTCTGATACTCAGAAACAGAAGCTGTTGACAAGACTCACGAAAATCCATGAACGACTTGGAGAACTCATCGATGAACTCGGAGATTAAGACGATGACAGGAAATAACAACGGAATTACAAAGACAAAGAGTCCAATCCGTTATATGCTGGGTGGCCTCATTAGACATCCTCTGTCTATAGCGTTGGCAACGATTCTCACCGTTTTCTCAATTTTGCTTGTAACTGTGCCATCAGTGTTAGTTGGTTACGCTGTAGATGAGTTGGAAACCGCAGGAATTAGTGCACAATTTACATTATATGTGTGGATAATAGCTGGCTTAGGTCTCTTGTATATGGTGATGTATTTTGTTGTTGGCTATATTTGGGCAATTGTAACTCTATCATGGGAACGAGATGCAAGACAGGATTTCTTTGAAGTTCTTCAGGATTACAGTATGACCTTTCATGATGAAGTCGATAGTAAGCGACTTCTCTCAGTCGCTATGCAGGATATTAGCTGGGTTCGCTTTTCTCTAAATCCTGCTACAAGGAACATCATAGGAGGAATCGCACAGATAATAATTACAGGTGCCTTCTTGGCAATAATTGATCGAACTCCTGGTCTTATCACTCTATTCGTAATCCCGTTCATTAATGTCCCAATTGGTATCTTTTCAGCTATCATCATAATAGGAACCCCAATCTATCTATTCTTTGCATACCGTTATGCAGAGGCAGTTGAGCCAGTTCGTCGCCAACGAGCTTTAGATATGGAAAACCTAACATCACGAACACAGGGTGTATTTCAAGGAATTGAAGTAGTACGAGCTTTTGGCTCTGAGGCTCAAGAATCAGAGAAATTCAGTGAAGTAAGTAAGGCATACGCAAAGAGAGTTGCTAGAGAAGGTCAGCTTGCTGCCTTCTACCTTCCAGCTTTAATTCTCATTGCGATGACAACTACTGCTTTCTTCTATGGTGGTTTTTCTGTATTGAATGGAGTTATTACGACTGGAACTCTTGTTCAGATTCTTGGACTGTTAGTTTCACTAGAATTTCTGAACTTTCGATTGCCTCATATGCTACTAATGATGCGTGGAGGATTTGTCAATGCTCAGCGCATTGTAGACATTCTAAACTGGAAAGAAACATTGATTGAACCTGAAGAGGAAAATGCAGATGTAAATTGGCATGGTGATATAGAATTTAATCATACTAGTTTCAAATATCAGTCACAGAATGGTAATAATGATCATTACGCGCTCAAAGATTTCAATATCACAATTCCAGGAGGATCTAGGGTAGCTCTTATCGGAGGACCCGGTGGTGGTAAGAGCACTATTCTCAAAATGCTACTTAGACTATACGATCCGACTGAAGGCGAATTACGTATTGGAGGAGTGAATCTTCGTGATATCCGTACAAGTACAGTTCGTGATAATGTTGGACTTGTTGAGCAGGACATCTTCTTGTTTCGAATGAGTATTCACGATAACATAGCTTTTGGAAAACCTGATACAACGAGAGATGAAGTAATAGCAGCGGCAAAACGGGCTCAGGCTCATGAATTCATTGTTGAATTAGAAGGTGGCTATGATGCAATGATAGGTGAACGCGGTATGACACTATCCGGAGGTCAACGCCAACGTCTGGCCATAGCTAGAGCTCTAATTCAAGATCCAAAGATTCTGCTTCTGGACGATTCTGTTAGTGCTGTAGACGCACAGACCGAATTCCTGATGAGAAAAGCATTGGATGAAGTAATGGTTGGAAGAACAAGCATCACTGTTACTCAGCGATTGAGGACACTCATTGAATCTGATCTGATACTTATGGTTGACAAAGGTCGGTTAGTTGATGCAGGTTGCCATGAAGATCTGTTAAGAACATCAGAGCTATATCGACGTATCTTTGAACGACTGCCAGGAGCTAAAGCCTTACTTGCTGGAATGCCAGTTCGCGGAGGTGCTCAATAATGGCCATGCGACGGGGCCCTCATGGGCTGATGGGTACCAAAGAAAAACGCAGTAGACCACTAAGGGTGCTTCTTGGTCGAATGATAGGATATCTCGGAAGGTTCAAGCGGATTGTTGCCATCGGTGCGGTTCTTTCCTTGGTAGCAACCATCGTTTCAGTGTTTGATCCATTGGTCCTTCAAATTGGAATTGACTTAGTTGGAAATGAAACAAGCACTCTAGATCTATTACTGATGCTTGTTGGAATCTATGTTGTGTTGAAACTTGTCGCATGGATTCTTAATGGTATCAACACATGGATATTAGCTGGAGCACAATCTGGCTTCGTTCAAAATGTACAGCAAGATGTGTATAATCATCTTGTAAGAGCCGATCTCTCTTATCACAAGTCAGAGCAAAGTGGCAATGTGACATCACGAGTCACAAGTGACGCAGTATCATTAGGACAAGGAATACAAGTGATTATTGGGTTCGCTAGTCAAGTGTTGATGATAGTTTCTGCTTTCCTTCTACTATGGTTTGCAACACCCGCACTTGCACTAACATCTCTTGTTGTGGTTCCTGGTGTTGCCTTTATTGCAGCTCTATTTGGAACAGTTGGACAACGTATAATGTTGGCATCTCAGAGAGCAGCTGGAAAGGTTTCTGGACAGATAGCTGAGAATCTTAGTGGGATTCACATAGCAAAAGCATTCAATCGTGAGAAAGAGCTTGCAAAAGAAATGTTAGATCTAAATCGGGAATCGTATAGACATGGATTTCGATTTATGATACTGATGAGTGCCATGCAACCATTAATGAGATCAATTGGTCAGTTTGCTACCGCAGCTGTTCTCTTCGTTGGTGGTGCATTAGCTGTAGGGACCTTACCTCTTCTAACAATAGGTCAAGTCTTTCTAGGTGTAATTCTTGTTGGTCGATTTATGTTTCCTCTCCTATTTGTAGTGATGAGCTTCTCTCAAGTTCAAGCATCTATGGCTGCAATGGATCGTGTTTCTGATGTTTTGGAATCCAAACCTTCTATTGCTGATAATGAGCTTGCCATCTCTTTAGCACAGGAGAGTGACGGAATCACATTTGAGAATGTTACTTTTTCCTATGTGAAGGACACCCCTGTTCTCAAGAGTGTAAACTTCAGTATAGCTCCTGGGGAAATGGTTGCAGTTGTTGGTCATACTGGTGCGGGAAAGACTACATTAGCGGCCCTTATCAATCGTTTCTACGATCCTGATTCGGGTCGAATCTTAATTGGTACACAGGATCTTCGAGAAACAACTATGAAATCGCTCCACGAAAACATGTCGCTCATCCCTCAAGAACCCTATCTATTCGACGATACAATTCTTGAAAATATACGATATGGGAAGCCCGAGGCAACTGAAGAAGAAATCGTTAATCTTTGCAAGATCATCGGAGCAAATGAGTTCATCGAAGTACTTGCAGATGGCTATGACACTCTTATTTTCGAGAGTGGAAAGAATCTAAGCGCAGGTCAACGACAGATGATAACAATCGCTCGAACAATGCTTGCAAATCCGAAGATTCTGATTCTGGACGAGGCTACTAGTAGGTTAGACGCCTATAGTGAGTCATTAGTCCAGGATGCCCAGGAGAAACTCTTTGCCCACAGAACTACAATAGTAATCGCTCATCGACTTACAACAATTGCAAATGCTTCACGAATTTTAGTCTTCGATCATGGAGAATTGATTGAACAAGGGTCTCATGAAGAGCTCTTAGCTCTAAATGGCACATTCAAGTCATTATATGATACGTATTATGCGCATCAAGGATTCGAAAAGCTCACAGAGGAAGTTGCAGAAACAGCGAAGGAAGTCGTTCAGGAAGATGTTGCAGATGCGGTTTCAGCAGGTCCTGGACTGATGAGTATGATGGGTGGTATGAAATCTCCTGGAAGTATGGGCGGACATGGCGGAATGATGGGAGGAATGGGTGGTCATGGTCCTCCTGATCCTGAAAAGATCAAGCAGATGATTAAGAATATGGACCCTGAGCAACGTAAAAGGATGCTCGAACACAAAGATATGTTGCCACCTCCATTAATTGAACTGTTAGAAAAACTCGAAGCTGGTGAAGATACCTAATCTATCCTTGCCAGCTTTTCAGACCTGACTGCAAGAGAAGCACCAAGCAGGAGATATCCGCAAGCGGCAATCATCTGTGCATAAGGATCCGCAAAATCAACTCCTAAATATCCCCATCCAATTGTTCTCAATAGCAGCAAGAAGGCTCCAATAATAGTAAGGAATGTTGGAATTATCAAGTATCCCTCCCGATAGTAAATGATAAGGATGCTCATTGAAAAGATGATAAGTGCGAAACCTACAGCAATGGGTATGGATAAGAATTGACCAAGAGATACTGCTTGAAATATACTTGCAAACGCAAAGGCGATAATGAAAATACTACTTACTATGATGAATGAAACTGGGATAATGTACTTATTCTTGGCAAATTCTAAAACCTTGTTTGTTGAATAAAGATATACAAACACGCCTTCTGCCCACAATAACGAACCAACTAATTGTATAATTGCAATGGCAAAGATATATGCCTGAGGATTTGAAAACTGTTCCACAAGGATAGCTGTTACTTCTGCAATTGTGAAGATGAAAAGGCTGACTGCAAGATGTGTGTTCAACATTAGTAAGGTATCATTTCGATTTGTTCCCTCATTAACAACAAACCAGATACCTAATGCAGTAACAATGGATGAAATCAATATGAGAACTGTTGATGATGCAGTAGCAATTATTATTGCATTACCAGTTGAAGACACAGCGGCATAGACACAGAGAGATGCGACACCAAGAAGCAGAAATGGAAACAATGCATCTCTAAGATGTTTAATCACACGGTGTCCTCCTGAGGTAACAAAACCACCTCCCACAAGGATTTGTATATTGTGCTGATGTGGTAGATTTGACTATTTGACCGTCATTCTCTCCCATTGAACCTCATAGGAGGTTTTAGGATATGTTCTCTCAATATCTTGTTTTGATTTGAACAGAACATGATTTACAGTTGACGCACCAACAAGCAAGCTGACTCGTTTTGTAATGAACTGAATTAGAGCGGTAAAACCATCTACGAGGACTTCTGATGAAATTCTACCTTTTATTGCTGCACTTGCAAGAGAACCTCGGATCTCAACATCTACGTCATCTTCTAGATCAACAAATGATAACCATGTATAGATATCTGAGAGCGCTCTTCTTGATTCGATGAATATTTTTCGTGCTGCTCGAAGCCCCAACAATCTTGAGCAATTATTTAGAATATCCTGAAGTACTGCTGAGTGTTGTACCAGTGTTGCCTGTGATCTTGAAACTAGCTCTACTGCCTCTCGTTCTGCAAGTAGACCAATCTCATCAAGAAATTGACGTAAATCTTTCGTCTTCACCCGTTCAGCAGCTATTGAAAGAGGAATCTCTCCATTTAGCTCATGAAGTGCAGCACTAGTTTCTGGGGACACTCCCTCAATTGCATCACTTGTTCTTTCCAAAGAGGTTGTCTGGTAGATGTCCTCAGCTTTAACTGGATTCCTGATTAAAATCGCCTTTTCCCAGAGTGCATCAGTAGCTAGGTTCATCGCAATCTCAACAGGTATCTCCAAGAACTTCGCTGCTTCTTTCACACTGATAGTATCAGGCAGGTATTTGAGAAAAGAGATGACCTCAGGATTCTTTACAGAATATTCCCAATTCAGCTTTTGTCGCATTATGCTGTCCGAGGTAATCTCATCTCGTAGGAATCCTTCTATAACATGTCGTTCAAACCTACTATACACTGCAAGATCAAGCTCAACCCAACGTAGTAGATTGAATTGTTCCTCAAAAACAGCAATTAGCTGTCTCAGCTTATGTCGAAGAATTGGATCCTCTTCTGCTGCGGAAAGTGCACCCAATGTCCATTCGCCAAACTCAACCATAATTTTGTAATCAGTTCCCTCAAAGGCTCTTGCTCTGGATGCGATAGACTGTGTAGCTTCATCAAAGAAGGAAGTCATTGCAACTAAGAATGATGAGATTAAGTCAGGATCAAAAACGGAATCAACAAAGTCCTTATGGTACATACAGACGCCGGTTTCGCGTTTGATTATGTACAGACTCTTGATATTCATTGAGTGCTTTCCTCTCTGCCCTGATATCTAGCATATTCCATTCAGTATGTATAGGATATCCTGCATTGAGAATGACTCCCGTTTGGATTTAATTCTTCTAGGGATGTCCTACCTTAAACCATCTTGTGTTACAAATCAACACCTTGCCTTCTGCAATCGGATTTCTTATTATCATAGAATGCCTAGTATACATAGAACGTTGTTAATGGAGGTTGTTTGATGCTGGAATACACACTTGCAACCTTTCTAACTGGTGTGATCATTATTAGCATCTCTCTATTCCGAGGAAGAAAGGTTTCTACACAAAAGAAACTCTTAGGCCGACTTGCTATTCTTGCAGAGGGCCATTATATCGATTATAGTGGGAATACCCAATTTGTCGGATGTTATGCTCACAAGTGGGTTGTGGATAATGTCACGACTGAAACCCCTGGAAGGATAAGAGTTTGGATTCGCAAGCAAGTAGATTCGAATCCAGTATTCGTTATATCCCTCTTTGCTTTTCTCACTATCACTTCATCGTTAGCTTTGGTTTTCATTTTCTTTGTATCTGTGATAACAATTGGTGGTGAAGTTGGAGTCTACTTTGTTGGGTTTTTGATAATTATGGGCACAGGAGCACCGAGAATCTCAGAAGAACTCTTGGATGCTTTGCAGAAAACAGACGATGATTTGCTTACATGGAAAGACTTTGCTTATGCATTGATAGCTAGGAGGACTTACATCCGCTCTCTAATTACGACGGGTGTGTTGGGCTTCCTCTTTGTTGTTCTTTCACCTTGGGCAACTGTGTTTGTCTCTCTTCTAGCTAAAGGAATAGTACTCTTTAGTGACCAAGTCATTCTTCTTCCTGCAATAGCGATATCTGAACTGAACATTGGTTTGGCATTTCTCTATATGGTTTCAGTTCTTCCGTTACTAGCATATAGTACAATAAAACTAATTGAGATTCTTATTCAGAAATACAATAATGAGACTGGATTGTTCTTCTCTCAGAAATTGAACTAAAGGTGACTATACGGAGAGGGCTATAAGGAGATACCACAGATGGCAAATCATGTCCAGTGAGGAACACTCAATAAAATGCCCGTCTTGTGGAAGTGGAAACCTGAGCATTAACTCGATACTTTATACTGTTCCTTACTTCAATGAGATTGCAATGTTTATGATGAAATGTCCTGAATGCAATTTCAGTCACAATGACATTTTCTCTGCTGAGGAACGTCCTCCAGTGCGGTGGACCCTACTTGTCAATAATCCCGAATTGCTGAAAGTGAGAGTTGTTCGTTCTGGATCAGGCACACTTCGCTTTCCCGAGTTAGGTATTGATATTGAACCTGGTCCTGCAGCGGAGTCATATATTTCAAATGTAGAAGGAGTCCTCTATCGTATCAAGCCAACTGTCGAGTTCGCGGCAAAATCTGCGGAAACAGAAGAGGAGCGAGCGAAAGGACGTGAGGTCGTTGAGATGTTACTACAGGCCATGAGAGGTGAGATTTCTTTCACAATAATTATCGAAGATCCAATGGGTGTCAGTGGCATTCTTCCAGATGATATGCGATTAGTCAAACGTGAGGAACTCTCCCCAGAAGAAGCATCTCATTTGAGAGGAGCTCCTGCCTGGTTAGACACAGCACGTGAAGAATATTCAGAGCGTAAGGGTTAAAACATCCTCGATTGGTGTTCTCGATACTTGTGGGCCGGTAGATTAGCCCGGCAGATCGTCTGGTTTGCATCCAGAAGGCCGCGAGTTCAAATCTCGCCCGGTCCACCATTCCTTTCTTCGAGCACTACTAGTACATTCCTTTCTTCGAGGTCCGACTTATATGAGTGCAAAGAGATGATTGACTCGGGGTTTCTGAGTGTCAAAGTATGAGAGAATTAGACGAAATTGGAAGGGTATTATGTTGCTTCTTATAATCACCTCATTATTACTTGTCATTCCTAACACCATATTAGACCTTTCAGAGTTAGACCCAAGCCATAATGGTGCAGTAGGGATACAAAGCAACACTCCTGAATGGTATAACTCAACTGTAAGATTCACAGATGTTGAAGGCCATAATGAATTGCTTGTATTCCACTATCTACCGGATGTATCTGCAGCTTGGATTGAACCTAAGAAGACATTTTCTCATCCAACAGAGTGTTCAATTACATTCTACTGTCTTGGACTCAACCTTAGTCTTGGTCCATACACATTCTTCTCAGATACAGAAACTACATTTTACTATGATTATGAATCTCAGAGTTGGATTTCGTGGGCTATTCGTAACGAAGGTTAGACAAAATTGAATTCCACCAGTCTGTAACATATCCAATCTGAAACATATGGTGTTGTTTCATCCCGCGTGATACTATTATTTCCTTACATTCTCTGTGTAGAATTCGAGTCGAATTGTTCCATATGGTTCTAAAACCCGTTTGAGCTCCATTACTATTCTGGAGGTCCCTCTTTGTCAATTATTCTATTGCTGATAGGATTTCAGCTAATGGAGTTGTCAGAATGTATTCCTCATCCTGATCAAATCTTAGTAGAACTCGGAAGTACAAAGGAGAGTAACTCAAAGCATATGTGACTCCTGGCATCTCTCTGTCTTCTGTAAAATTCAAAAGAACTGACTGAAATGCCGGAATGGTGTAATTTGTTGATGGAACAACTCCGAAAGTGAAAATGTGCGTTGAGTTCGTGAAAAATAAAGATGTTCTATTCACGTGAAAATCGATGATATCCTCTGGACCTTCATTTATCACGTTAATGGACATTCTGAAACTCAAAGTATTTCTTCCAGAATGAGGATACATCAGTGATATATGAGCACTTGAAGTGAGAGAAATGTTCCCAATCTTCTCTGGCGCTCTTGATACACCTGGAGGGCTGCTTGATGGTGATAATGGTACCAAGAGGGGCTCATCAGATTGAGAAGGGATCCAATAAAAGTCACTCATGAATAATATTGCACCTCCCACTATAATGATGATTAGCATTCCAAAAAGTCGCTGATTTCTATCACTAAGCAATTCCATATCCCCTCTAAATCACTAATCTTGACAGTTGTATGATTGATTATTAATACTAGTTGTCGAAATCAACAATATCAGTTTACTATGTTCGTTTACTCTTTAGTTGCAAAGAATTCTACAAATCCAGGATGGAATTCGATGACTGAACAATCGCCAAAAAGGTTCCTGAATACAGCACATACTTCCTGTCCTTCTACGACGCCTAATTCTGGAAACATCTGTGACGCTGTAAGTCGTAGAAATGCTTCCATTGTTGCAGATTTCGGTTCATCAAAGAATGCAAATGGAGCTACAAGTCTGATAGTGCCTTGAGGTTTCAGTACTCTCTTAACTTCCATTACAATACGTGGTAGTTTTTCTCTACTTGGCATTCCAAATAACCAGATTTCCTTAAAGAAGTCTGATTTGGAAGAGATGTCATCTAGACTGCCTTCAATAGGGTTCGAAAAAATTCCTCCCTTTTCCCATGGCTCTGTCTGACCTATGATATCAAGACGTTTTTCAATTAGACGCAAGGAGAACACATTGATTAATTCGTCCTCAGCGGCCATGAAAGGGGATACGATACTTGCCAAGACACGACCATCAATCTTCTCAAATTTAAATTCGGTATCTGATTTGTATTGCTCTCTCATAGAAAATTGGCGGAATGCATCATAGAAATGTAGGAGCATATTCATCGAATGTCGTAGGGAATCACGTAGCTGACGTTCACCTCTTGGTCCAAGCGTGTATGTTCGTCTCGACGGTCCGTGAGGTCCCGCCTCCTCTGTTCCTTGAATTACCCCCTGTTTCTCCATCTCTCGGAGCCAACGATAGAGTTTGGTAATTTCAACGTCACCCGCGATTGGAAGCAAGAGTCTCCGAAGTTCATATCCATGACATGGTTTTCTGTCTAAGAACATTAGTATCTGATCTCGGACTCGGTCTTTTGATGACATGACTAGCTATTGGTAAAAGTGCCTATAGATTGTTTTGGATAGCGCTTTTTATTCACATACTTGATGAGGAACATGTGAATAACAATGAGTGATAATTGCATCTCTTGTGGAATGGGCATGGAAAAACCCGAGGACTATGGTGGTGGAAAAATTGGGAATCCAAGTTGCGTATACTGTAGCAATGAGGATGGAAGCTTAAAGCCACGAAATGTTGTCAGGGAGAACATGATCAAATTCTGGATGTCACGTGAGAATTTAGATGAGGTTAAAGCTACCGAGTTCACTGATGACTATATGTCTAAGATGCCTGCGTGGAAGAAATAAGATCGAGGGATGGATTTACTCCATCTCTCCTCTCTTTATTTGCTATTCAAAACATACCGAAGTTTCTTCCTCACAACTGCATCCAGTTTGACAATTGTGATTTCCTTTGCCATTTCCTTCAGGTCATCAAGTGTTTCTAAATCCATTTCATATTCTTCTGCAAATTCTTGTGCAAAAGAACCATCTCGAATCTCCTGAAGCGATTTCTCCATGTTTGCACGAAGCTCAGGATTTGCATAACGAATGCCACGAGACATGCTACCATATTGACTAGTCTTTGAGTGAAGCTCCAATTGCTTTAGAGTCCCCATCTTAGCAATTCGATCCATTGTATATGATAGCTCTCCAGACATGTAGAGTTCGATCAACACTGCCTCAGGAGGAAGACCTGCATCAACTGCAACATCTACAGCTGTTGTTAGAACCATACCAAATGCTGGACCAAAACATTGTTCATTAAAGAGGTCAAGTTCAGTTTCTTGTCTGAATGTAACCTCAAGTATTGCACCTCCTGGTTTCGTTGAACCAATACCTTTAGCGATTGCGAGAGCCGTTTCCTTTGCATTCCCTGAATAATCGTTGTGGACTCCAACGAATGTATAGAATCCTTTCTCATTATTGAAACTTTCACGAACTCCTGCACCAATCATTCGAGGTGCAACAAGTATTGTGTCGACATCTTTTGGAGGAGAAATGAATTCGTAAGTTATGTTGTAGCCAGATGCAAAACAGAGAGTCTTTCCAGCTGTCAGTTTCGGTATAATCGATTCTCCATACACATCAGGTTGTACCTCGTCGGGCAACAAAAAGAGAATGACTTTGGCTCTCTCAATTGCATCTTGAATTTTGATGACTTGGAAGTCATCTGTAACAGCTTGGTCGTAGTATTGATCCTTGATATTTCCGATGATAACCTCTAAACCGCTATCTCGCAGATTCAGTGCTTGTGCCCTACCTTGGTTTCCATAGCCAATAATCGCAACTGGACTTTCAAGAACTGAGGTATCTATGTCCTCGTCGAAAAAGACTGGTGTTTTAAGCAAATCAGACATATTTCAATCTAAAGCGTCCTGTGATATGTTTCTGTCGCTTGAGAATTCATTCGATTACCACAGAAACAGATGAGTGTGCGCTGGTGAAAATATTCCACTTTTCTAAAATGTTAGGATAGAGTGTCTACTTTCACACTCATCAGAGAATTCCGGGATTACGCACTCTATTTTTTCCCAAAATAATTTCATTGTCATAAAACTATAGACATTCAGCTATAAAGTAAGCCTTAAGAGGGGGACTACTGTCCGCAACCCAATCGCACCAGATACTAGGTCGTGAAGTATGGATTCTTTGCGGAATGATCGCGATCCTAGTCCAATTGGATGGTGAACTACAATATGCAATTACTCGAGACATTCATTGAAATGCATCTAGTCGAGCAGGTAATGATCGCAGTGGTCATTCTTGCGGCTTTTGCTAGTCTCGTGTATGCCTGGTGGCTCAGAAAAGGAGTTCTAGAACTTCCTAAAGGAACTGAGCAGATGCAGAAAGTTTGGAATGGCATCAGGGAAGGTGCATTGTCTTATCTTAACAGACAATTGAGATCGATATTACCTATCCTTGCAATTTTGGCTATTCTACTCTTCTTCACAGTCTATATCACAGTTCCAGAGAGAGGCACATTGGCACTTTTTGGTAATACTCCAGAAGGTATCGCAACCGCTCAATTGCTTGTTGGAATCGGTCGCGCAGCCGCTTTCGTCCTTGGCGCCAGCTTCTCTTTGATAGTTGGGCAGCTTGGGATGCGGATTGCCGTAGAGTCCAACATTAGAGTGGCTCAGGCAACACGAGAGGGAGATAACAGATACAACCGAGCATTAACAATTTCCTACCGTGGTGGAACATTCACTGGTATGCTTACTGATGGTTTAGGTTTGCTTGGTGGAACAATTATTTTCATCATATATGGTATTGCAGCTCCTGATGCTCTGCTGGGCTTTGGTCTGGGAGGTACTCTCCTTGCTCTCTTCATGAGAGTCGGTGGAGGTATTTATACGAAAGCCGCAGATGTAGGCGCGGATCTTGTCGGAAAAGTTGAACATGGTCTTCCTGAGGATGATCCAAGAAATGCTGCTGTTGTCGCTGATCTCGTAGGTGACAATGTTGGCGATTGTGCTGGTATGGCTGCAGATATTTTTGAGTCTTATGAGGTAACAATCGTATCGGCATTAATCCTCGCAATTGTACTCTACTTAGACAATCCTACACTGCTGTTCTTCCCATTTGCAGTTGTAGTATTTCCATTATTCGTACGGGCAATTGGTGTCATCTCTTCAATGATTGGAACATTCATGGTTCCAGTATGGCCAAGACTTCTCAAGAAGAGCGCAGTCTACGCAGAGAAGGCAATGTTCATGTCATATGAAGCTTCAAGTGCTTTCACAATCATCTTGTCTACGACACTCTCATGGTTTTATGTCGGTGACTTACGTTTTGGTATACTAATCGCAGTTGGTGTTATGCTAGCTGTTTCTTTCAACCCAATAACAAGTTACTTCACATCTCTGAAGAAACCTCCTGTCAAGGAGATTGTAAAGTCAGCAGATACAGGACATGCAACATTCATTCTGTCCGGAATTGTCGCTGGATATGAGTCAACAGTTGCTGCTCTTGTTGTAATTGTCACAACATTTGGAATTTCCGCAGTATTGTTCATGGCACCAGTAGCAACTGCTATACCATACTTCATTAATGACATCCATGGTAATCTTTGGACTCTCTATGGGATTGCATTGATTGGTATCGGAATGCTCTCTCACACAGGAAACAATGTGGCTATGGACTCCTATGGTCCAATTAGTGACAATGCTGCAGGTATTGGAGAACTCTCTCCTGGTGACTTCGATGATTTCGCACAGAAAACGATGGCAGAGCTTGATGCAGTCGGGAATACTACAAAGGCTATCACTAAAGGTGTGGCAATCGCATCTGCTGTAATTGCAGCAGTCAGCCTCTTTGATAGCTATGTTGTTGTAGCAGGTATTGAGCACATACTCTTAGATGATCCACTTGTCTTTTCAGGACTACTCTTAGGTGCTGCTCTACCATGGCTGTTTTCTGCTCTTAACATAAAGGCAGTAACCCGTGCAGCAGGAGAAATGGTGTCTGAAGTCCGTAGACAGTTCAAGATTCCCGGAATTCTTGAGGGGACCAAGGCTCCAGACTATGATCGTGCAGTTGGCATTTCAACAACTGCAGCTCAAAAGGAACTCATCTCACTTGCAGCTCTGACAGTATCGATTCCAATAATGGTTGGTATCCTCTTCGGAGTCAGTGCATTAGGTGGATTTCTTGGTGGAATCATCGTATCAGGACAGCTTCTAGCTGTATACATGTCAAATGCTGGTGGTGCATGGGACAATGCGAAGAAAAGCATCGAAGATGAACCATCAGATCCAGCGAACAACACTGGTAAAGGTTCTGAGCGACACAAGTGTGGTGTTGTTGGAGACACAATTGGCGATCCACTCAAGGATACAGCTGGTCCCGCTCTTAATCCAATGATTAAGGTCGTGAACCTGCTCAGTCTCATCTTAGCGCCATTGCTCGTTCAGTTTACATTTGGTGCATCACTAGAACTAAATGTAGTACTTGTAGGTGCCCTATTCATCCTATTTGTCCTCACGATTTGGGCTATTAGGAAGAGTACTAAACCTGCAGACTTTGGCATGGAGCATAGTAACGCTGTTACAATCGATGCAACAAACTAAGAAGAATTGGTGGCTTCAAGCCACCCTCTTCCTTTCTTTTTCTACCATTAGCTGTCAGTCAAAGGATTAATTAGCAAATGATTCTAGAATTGCGAGAATCTCAAGTTTATTTTTGAGAAGGAGAGGTAACGTGCCCGCTCTAGGTGATAGGGTTGTGGTGTTCGCGATTTTTTCTGATTTTCTCTCAAGTGGATAGTATAAGTATCATTTAGTCTTTAATCATGATTACCCAGTAACTACTTCGAGACAGTTTCCTTATCACGGTGCAGAGATTCCGAATTGTATGCTGGAGTGGTTAAAGCCAAATATCATTCTATGAAGTAATTTCTACAATATTGGAGGGATATTGTTGCAGGAAAGTATGTTTCCTATGATTATTGGGTACAACCTTGCTACATTATTCATCTACTACATGTTTCGAAGTAGAATCCATAATCCTTACACTAATGATCAATTGATAGGTTGCCTCATTGGAATTGGAGGTGTCTTGTTTACAGGTGTTGTTCTTTTCTGGCTTGTGGGGCAACTACTAATTTTAGTATTTTACTTCGTCATTTTTTCTATAATGTTGGTTGACCTTTTCAAAATAACAAAGTGAAGGCGGTTACTATCCAAGCTATACAAATTTCCAGTATGGGATTGATATACTATACAACTGGACTCGTAATTTCATTTCTCCTTTTTTTCTGGTTAAGGAAATCATCATCTAAACCAATCTCTAATGAAGCTCTATTTTGGAGTTTGTTAGCAATAGGTGGGATTATTGTCTTTGCAGCTCTTTTGACGATATTCTGGAATCCAGTATCTATCATCCTATTTTTCATAGTTGCTATGGTTTTTCTTTTTGATTTATCCAGAAGGATGAAGTCCAGATTCAATTCAGCGTGATCTTTTTTCCAGGATAGTCTATTGTTAGCTGGTAACTCCTTAGAAATGAAAGACCTAGTATTCCATTCGGAATATCATTACCTCTAGCAGAAACCGCAGATAGATCAAGTACAAGAATATCTTGACTGCCTTGTAGAGCATCACCAACTTTGATTTCATCAATAGAAGCTGAATATGCCTGAGTTGTTCCATGTAATCCTTTAACTAATGGTCCTGATTCAGTCAGTGATAATCCCAATTTCTCTGCAGCATTTGGGGTAAGAATTGTCGGAGGTGAGCCTGTATCAAGAACAAGATTAATCGGATCTTGCCCATTGAAACTTGTTGGGACACCAATCAGGTGAGTGTTGTTGACATAGTTGAAATTAACCCAAGTTGATAGATTTTCCTTGGTTCCATTCCCCACTGAAAAGTCAAGTAAATGTGATTCAAAATCGATGCTCAGTACATATTTTCTTAGAGTACTATGACCAATGTTTCCTGAGATTCTTTTTGCTGCATCTCCAAGAAATGATTCGAGGTCAAAAACAATTACTTCTTCATTTAGATTATCTAGAGAGCCAATCTGTAGATTGTCGAGTGTAGCAATCTCGTAAGGCATACCAATTGCATCCCAATCTTTCCTGCTCTCCTTTCTTGTTTTTATCCCAAGTTTCTCCACAAAGGAGTGAGTCAGTGTAGTTGCCGTAGCTCCCGTATCCATTGTAAAAATGAATGGCCCTTGTCCATTTACGCGAACAGGAATTTCCATGTGTCTACTACCGGGATTTGTGCCAAATCTAATTTTCATCACGAATCACAACCTATCTCATATATGAGATATATTAAGTCATGGTTCGGAGCAGGATTTCAAATTTTAGGTTGTGATGTTCGGTTTACTTAACAGGGCAGAGTAACATTCAGCAGGCCTAGCTAATATTCTTTAGGAAGGAAGAATTTACCAAGTGGCTAGAATGACGCCTTAAAACCTCAAAAGAAGTCATTTCTAGGAGATAATTACTTGTCTAAAGTTCAAAGAAGAGTAATAATCTGCTCAATTATGTTGGGATTTCTACTTAACTTATCAACTCCATATCCTTCTATTGCAATCGTTGATACTTCAGAAAGACTATCTTTTGATAGCCCTGACTATTGGCCAACTGAAGGATGGTTGACATCTACTCCTGAAGAACAAGGAATGAACTCAACTAGACTTGAGAATATGGGCGAGTACATAATAAATCACGGATGGACAATTGATTCTGTTGTTGTAATTAGACACGGATTTATTGTATACGAACTCTATCCGAATCCTGCTTATGATGTGAATTCGACTCATACTCTAGCATCTGCCGCGAAAAGCATAACCTCGTCTATCATTGGAGCTGCTATCAATAGAGGCAATATTTCTGGTACAGATGCGGACGTACTTGATTTCTTCTCGGACCGTACCATAGAAAACATTGATTCGAACAAGGAAGCAATTACCATAGAACACCTTCTGACGATGACCTCCGGACTAGATTGGGATGATGACTCAGTGGGTGGGGATCTATGGAAACTATTCGATCCTATAGATTTCTTGCAGTACATTCTTGACAAGCCTATGCTCTATGTACCAGGTACCCATTTCTACTATAGTACTGCAGATTCTCACCTCTTATCTGCCATCATCAATCAGACAACGGGATTGTCAGCACTCGAGTTCGGAATGGAGGTTCTTTTCGAGCCACTGGGTATATCACATGTCGAGTGGCGTCCTGATAATCAGGGTATTTCTATCGGCGGGGGATGGTTGAACATGACCCCAAGAGATTTGGCAAAGATTGGCTTACTGTATTTGAACAATGGCACCTGGGATGGTCAGGAGATAATATCATCTAGCTATATCCAGGCAGCTACAACAACACAGAACGTCGCAGGCGGATGGGCAAACGAGTATGGATTTCAATGGTGGATTGATCCTGGCTATGATGCATATATAGCAAGTGGAGCAGGTGGTCAAAAATTATTCGTACAACCTAAGAACGATCTTATCGTGGTACTTACAGGTCCTGGTTATAGCGAAGACCTGAGTACGTACCCACCACACGTTGGTTCTCCGGAAGTTCTCCTTTATCAATGGATTATTCCCTCTATCTATGGAGCAACATCATCATCAACACCTACAACACCTACAACTACCTCTGATACACCTCCGGACTTTACTATGCTCATCCCTATTGTTGGACTAACTGCTGGCGTCGTTATAGTCGTAATCGTTGTATTCTTCCTTAAACAACGCAGAATGTGATTTGTAGGAAGAGAAAGGCTTCCGTCTCCAATGGATGAATTAATCTCGAATACTCATGCTGTCAAAGGTAAAGTCAAATAATTGACTCACTACAGTGAGTATTCATTGGGAGGGTTATCACTGCAAGATATCATTACAATAGATTTCACTTTCGCTCCTGTAATTATGAGTAATTTAGTTGCAGTATGGTTCTATCTCTGGTTTCGTAGAGGGGTGAACCACACCTTTACTAATAAACAACTTCAAGGCTGTTTCATTGGGATAACTGGAATTCTAGTAACAGGAATATTCACCTATTTTCTTGTTGGCCTCTGGATTGTCTTAGGATTGTATATTGTAGTATTCATTCTATTAGTATTCAACCTCTTCAGAATCACAGATAAAATCAGAGCAGATAGGAAATAATAGAAAGGGTCTGCCCTAGATTCTAATCATTTACTGACGAGTTAGTGTTGCTTTCAGACTTTGGAAGTCTTTCCACCCTGCTCTTCGTTGTATTCCTCCAAAGAACGCCTTGGGAGAAATTGGTTTTGGTTTGGAGAGGTTTATGTCTGGATATTCGACATAACCTTCTACCTCTAAATGGTCTGACCTTAGAAACAGTTTGAGATGAATATCTCCTCCCCCAGGTGCACTTCTATTGATGAACATTCGATCTTCTTCCTTCTTATACACACAAAATGCGGCACCTTCGGACTGCCTCCATTCATTGATTCTTGTTTTTATCTCATCATGACCACAATCAATGTTGATTTGCTCCACATACGTGCCCAATCATGAACCCCAGTTTAACTCTACGCATCCTTGATTTTAATGTTTGGAGAAATACTGAATAATTTTTTCAGATTTAGGTTCAATAGAAGAAGGTAGGACCCATCTCGGAAGAAAGAGGCGTGGTGCAAAATTTTCTCAATCTTATTTCTTCATCAATTGCTCAGTAAAGGTGTCGAATAGTTGCATTGCTTGAGATGGCTTGAGTTCAGAGATTGCTCTACTCACATTTCCATATTTTACCGTATATCGCTGTGTAAGAGACTGTATCTCAGAAGTTCGTGGATTTGTTATTGTTCTCCATGCACTTTCAGGTTCTTCAATTCTATTTCTTGCTACTCTGAAGAACAATTCCTTGATACACCGAGTATGTTGCGTATACATTAGTTCATTGAAGCTTGTTCCATGAAGATTATTATTGATGATATATTTTAGAGAAGCTATCAGGAAAAGTGGATTGCCTTCACTATCTCCATTCTCCTCAACTGAACTAACTAGGTATTCAAAGAATCCGCTTACTAAATCAATCGACATATTATCACATCATGTTGCATTGAGAAGAAAGGAAGAATCAATAATCGTGTCGGGAGTGGATCTCTACAATTCAAGATTCACATTCATTTTCAATTACAGTTTAGATATAACTAGGATGTATTTCTAATTATATAAAACAGTGCTTAAGACAAATTTCTGTTATAAAAATCAAGAAGGTATTACGCCATAGAAGTAGAAGGTTGGGTCTGTCTTAGAAGATACTGTGTCCTGGTATATACAAGACAAGATATTTGAGCAGAATTTGAGAAATATCTCAAGATGCAGTCTAATCACATTGTATTGCCCTTATTAGCAGGGCCAGCTATGATTTACATAATCTCCATTATAGTTTATATTATATTCAGACCTCGAGTGGGTAAATCGTTCACAAATTCAAAACTAGCCATATGTCTAGCATCAATATCCTTAGAGATATGCATAGCCGGTTATTTCACGAATGGATATTCCTACTACAGTCAAACGAACTCACTAGGAGTTCTTATTCCTATGCTGATTTTGCCATCGTTGTTACTATGTCATCTTGTTTGGATATCGCAATTTCATACAAAATAATCTCAGACTCTAAGAACTAGAAGGTAGGGCCCGTCCCAGAAGAAAGAGTTGTAGGTATTCGCGTGGTTAGGAGGGGGAGATTTAGTTTCATCCTCATCACTGAGGATGCTTTTTTTCTGAGTCGGTCCCTATGTTTTAGCTCAATGAATGTATTATAATACATTCGTTTGATGCATAAAAGATACTATCGTTAACTCTCTAATCATTCAAACAGACACAATTAGAAAAGCAACGAAAAGGAGTACGGCATCCGACACAATCGACTTCGTGCTGACTACAACGAAAGTTAACATTATATTATGACATTTGTAATTAGGAGAGGAAAGGGAGTTAACAATGAGTTCGTTTGCACCACTTCTCATTCTCTCGATAATGTTTGCATTTCCTTTGGTATATTTTCTGCTGCGCTTTTTAATTCCGGACGTGAAACACAATTCCTTACTTATTATCGGTCTATCAGCAATCTCTAGTGAGATTGTTGCGGCTGTATGGCTTTTTGTAGTTCCAATAGAAGATCTTCCCACAAGACTTCTTGCAGGAGTGTCTTTAGCAATTATTGTTGTCGTCATGATAGACCTCTACACAATCCTAAGACCCCGGCGAACTAGGATGCAATGATAACAATGTAAGTGTCGATATGACAGTTGTAAATAGAAAAATCGGAAGTGATAACTAGCTGAAAATCCTTGAGCATAAGTTGTTGTTGGGGTGTGCTAACGTAAATGCAGAGTATTGAGGGAATGGTACCGATTGGGTATGTCGTGCTCACAATAATTCTGACCTATATTATCTCGCAGCTTTGGTATGATCGTGAAGGTAAAATCACAGGCAGTGGAATATTGGGCATAATGCTTCTACTGCAATTTATTGTTGCAGCTCTAATCATATTTTTTGGTCCATTCTTTGGTACTAGTCCTATGTTCGCTACAATTCTGGGACTCAATGCGCTGATAGGTTTATTCGCAGTATGTGGAATTGGCTGCGTTGGTGAGGGGAGAACAAAATACGGTGGTTGGCATCCTGAGGCGATAGTCTTCAAGAAAACAGTACAGAAGTACAAAAAGATAGAGCACAAATACATCGCAGATACTAGCTCTAGTCCTCAAGATATGCTAGATACGGCGAGGAAATTCGTTGCTGAGGGTAATCTTTATTCTGCCGAGAATGCATATCGCAAGCTAATTCGAAAGTATCCCAATTATTTGACCGGGTATTATGAACTTGCAGAGATTCTGCACAAAATGGATCGTCATAGCGAAGCTGAAGAAGTATTGCAAAAAGCTGGAGATGACTCTGTCGAGTTTGGATTGAATGACATTGGAAGTTAGAAAATAGTGTCCACTAAATTTGCGAGGCCCTGACCCGAAGGTCTTCTAGTAGCCCCACTCCTGTCCTAAGCGCTGACGATACCAGCGCTGACCCTTCTTAGTGAGCGAGTATGTTCCCGTAATCTCGTTGAGAAGTCCCATGCTTACCATGTTCGAAAGAACATTGTATAGTGATGCATCAGATGCTCCAGTTGCCTGTTTGAGTTTCTCGAAATTCAGCTTACCCTCACGCTTGAGAGCTTGAGCAATGTCAAACTTACCAACAGAGCGAGTGTCTTCTCGTACAATGATATGCCCGCAGTTCGTGCAGAGCATGTCTCCTTTGTGGTCGTCACGGGCAACCTCTCGACTCCCACAAATCGGACAGGCCGTCTTTGAGAATCTTAGTGAGCGTCGGTGTGACATGTTTATGACCATGTCAACGCGAAATTCATCCTTGATAAAACTAACGAAGTGACAGCCTCTAATCAGCCTCAGACTGAGCAAGTCTTCTGAAGAAGCCTTCATAGTCTATCTCGAATGCAACCCTTGTTCCAGGTCTTACCTTTCCAGCAGGTGAATCTAAATCGACATAACCCATATCGTCAAGTTCGCGTAGGTCTGTGACCACACTTCTTCTTGCTTTCCTTCTGAATTGGCGGACTCTGTCGATACTCACCCATCCACCTTCTTGATATGCAAGAGTGATGACCACAAGAAGTGTTGCAGCTAAGCGATCGGGCAAAGGTGTATTTTCTATCATGATTTCTTTCCGAGGATCAGTGTCGATATAGAAGACATGACTTACAGGATTGTGTCTAATAGCGAGCCCAATCGGTTCGATCCTCTGATGGAGTTCTCCAAGTCTCCGAAATAGAATGTGTCTTCCAGTATTCTCAGGATATCCTAGTGCATCAAGCATATCATCTACTCCTGCACCAATTGGGTTTCCAGTTCTGGTAAGCAATTTCATGAGGATAGAATACTCGTTCATCATTTGGATGGGATTGTCAATCCAATTAAAGTTAAGCTATTGAATCGCCTATGGCGCGTTCCTCTTCAGCGGTTATATGCGAAGCACGGGATTCTACTAGTGCTTCAAAGAAGCTCATCAATTGCTCTTGGATTTCATGCTCTGATATGAAGAGTTGGTAAAGCGTCGTACTCAAATTCCTATTTAGTATTCACTCGGTGATACTTTTCAAGAATGAGTAAAGCCACAATCAAACTCACTCCTAGAATTACTGACTTTAGTATATCACCCTCAACATACCTACGGTTAGCTGGGTAGTAATCTATAGAACCTGCATCTCCTGGAATTTGATATACACCTGTACCATTGTATTCCGACCAAGAGTTTCCGACATAGGCGGTGTTCCAGTGGTTCCCCACTCCATCGTCATACGCATTCCCCATCTCATTATTGAAAATTAGATTGAGATAGATTAAGTTGTACTCTGAGTCAGAAGTGCAATATATCCCATAACCGGAGTTTACTGAGATAGTGTTGCCACTTATCGTGTTTGAAGTCCCATCGATGTACACACCCATTCCAGTATTTTCTGAGATTGTGTTGTCACTCAATGTGTTCGAGGATCCCCCCATGAATACACCAATGTCACAAAGTCTGATGGTATTAAACATTAACCTATTAAAAGAAGAGGAAACCAGTTCCATACCAATTTGATAACCTGTAATTGTGTTATTCGATAGTATATTATTCAAAGAGGAATCGAGATACACACGGGCTGTGGAAAGGCTATTGCCAATTACTAAGATATTCGAAGAAGCTACCAGCTCCACTCCATGGAAGATACTTGTTATGGTATTGTCAATTATTGAGATATTCGAAGAGGAACTTATTCCAACAGCTACATTCTCACCCCGAGTGACATCTGACATAGTGTTACCAATAATCGAATTGCTATAGGAGGACCTGATACGAACAGCATATACTACCCAATCGTAATGATGTTGATTATTGAGGATATTTCTCTGAACCCTACCATTAGTCACATTATCTAAGTCAATATTTGCTGTTACAAATTCCGCAGTGATGAGACAGTCTTGTATCACGAAGAACATGTTAGTATTCGCGATAGATATACAAGATTCATCAGATGGAGAAGACATACGAGTTTCAATCTCATAATTCTCAATAAGATATGGATCTCCTGCAGTCCCACTTCCAGGAAAGCCAAGGGATTCAAAATCTGCATTTGAAGTGATAGTAATTGAGTCATGGCGCGTATAAGAAGGATTGAATTTTGTTCGTGGCCCCTTATCTTCAGTCTGTTCCTTCGATATATCAGAAACGAATGATAGACTCCATTGAAGAGCTTTTATCGCTGGACCAACAAGTATTGCAATTAAGATGATACAAATTAGAAACTTTGCATATTTCAACCAAGAACCCAATTCTTCGCATCACCTCACCCTCATTATATTCACTTCTAACTCCTTATCATTTACGGCAAAATACACAGCCATTAAGTTTCTCACATCCCCCTCGGAATATGACATTTAACACATAGTAACAATATGTGACCTTATTCTGTGACCCTAAGAAGTGGCTTCGGTATATATACTAAATCTGAGTGGTAATTCTTGTGAAATATTATGGCTCTAGCAACTAATAACCGAAACCAACGTGCTCACAAGTACAGAGTTCAGGTCGTCAAAGCCGAGGCTCTAGCTTATGCTTTCAGAACTGTTGTGAGGTAATCTCCGATGGCTCTGGTAAAGAACAATCGAACCTCACACAAGAAGGCTATTCGTCCTGCGTTATCAACACAGGCCATTGCCTTCGCTTATCTAAGGAGATAATCTTCTTGGCTAAGGTTGAATCCCACGATGCTGGCTTAAATAATAAGCCTGGATTTTCAACAATCCTCCATCGGCCAGATTATCTCCGTTTATGGACAGGACAGGTTGTATCAAATGTAGGGACTGCGATTAGTTCTCTAGCATTACTATTCTTTGCTTACTATTTGACCCAATCTGCACTATCAATGGCAATCCTTGCAATGGTACGAGTTGCACCAGTGGTCCTCTTCTCCGGTTTTATTGGTGTATATGTAGATAGATGGGATCGAAAGAAGATAATGGTGGCTTCAGATGCCACACGGACAATTCTCATACTACTCATTCCGCTTTCCATCTATCTTCCATCAAATGTACCAACAATATATTGGGTCTATCTCCTGACTTTCCTATACGCATCTGCTGATGCATGGTTCTACCCTGCAAGGAACGCTGCTTTACCCAATATTGTCGAAGGTGAGGAATTAGTCACTGCAAATTCTCTATCTCAGATGACTTTCCAAGTTGTGCAACTCACCATCCCCCCTCTTGGAGGTGTGTTAATCGCTCTTCTTGCACCTGACTATTTCCTTGCCTTCGCTCTCAACGCTCTGACATTCAGTATATCTGCAATCCTACTGAAAGGAATCAAGACTGATTTGACTCCTATCAGATCAATTAGTCAGAAAGAATCCTTAAGAGGTCAGATTTCTGCAGGTGCAAAACTTGTAGCGGGAAATTCAATTCTCAGTTTCCTCATCGTTTTTGCTATACTCCTAGCAGTATCCTCCGGTGTACTAAACGCTCTCATGATTCCACATATAGAAGGAGGAATTGGACTGAATGAAGCTGAAATCGGAATAATGATGGGAGTAGGTGCGGGGATTGGAATCGTTACTGCCTTTATCATTGGAAAGAACTCAGACATCAAACATCCCCTAACACTCATTTCTCTTGCAGGTGTAATTGCCGGCGTTTCAGTAATTGGATTTTCAGTTGCTG
This sequence comes from Candidatus Thorarchaeota archaeon, assembly GCA_016841005.1. The sequence goes on from JAEORG010000076.1 coordinate 45,082, forward strand.
ATGGATTTCTTACTGTAGTGTTGTCTTGGTGTCTCATTGCATCAGTTGATGTCATGCTAAATATTCCACTTATGACCCTATTACAAGAGCTTGTTGAGGATGAAATGAGAGGTAGAGTATTTACACTTCTTAGTACTGCATTTACCTCCTTCCAAATTATAGGAATGGGACTTGGAGGTGTGTGGGCGGAAGCAATTGGATCAACAGTCATTCCTATACTTGCGTCAGGCCTTGGATTTCTGATAGTATCATTACTTGCAATGACCTATCTCAGAAAAGCTCACCTACACGACAAACTTCACATGATGCTGAGTGCTTCAATCTCGGAGAATCAAAATGTTGCTAGAACCACCGAGAATGAAATCTCAGAGACTCTGATCGTAGAAAAAGAACGGTAGAGTCTTAGGGGATTTGTGACCATCGAGCCATTTGGTCACATCCCCACCTTCTTATTCTGGTTTTCTTATTTTCTTAGTTTCAGGGAAATATTCCAAACGACCTCTTGAGATTAAAATCACCACATAGAGAAACCGTTTAAGGAACAACTCAAAGTCATCAGTTTCAATAACATGTGCTAATGATACTGTCTTATTCTTCGGAATTTTTTTCGCAAACTTTTCCAAATCTGCAAGGAATACTGAATCCTGAGAAGCAAACTCATAATCTTCCGGAACTCCCGACAGGGTAGGAATCGGGTCTTCAACAGGTATCTGACTCAAAGCATCGATGTGTTGAGATATTCTTTCAAGGGATTTTGTTAATCCCTCATGTTCTAATCTGGTCATTTTCAAAGGTTGTTTGTAAAGAATCAGTTTACTGAGATTTCGAGGACTTATATTCTTCAATCTATCAACATAGAGTTCCGGCGCGGCGAGGACCTTAGCCAATTCTTGGACACGAGTCACTTTAGATTGTAGAATGTCGTTTAACATTTCATCGATATCCAATCGAGAGTCAACTTCAGCCGCAATGGATCGCAATTCTTGGTAGGCATCACTTAATTCAACATCCAAAGGATCTGTTTTTCCTTTTTCCATTAAGTCTACTAGTTTTTGAACCCGTGACAGGAGTTTCTTTGATGTTGCCATTTTATTATCCCTTTATTGATCTACAAACCTTGGGCTTTCAATAATCACGGATGGTTCCTTTCCACTTGGTGATACTACTCCTAGGCGTCTATCTGCATTCTTTAGCAAGTGTGTGCTTTTTGCAGGTGTAAACAATATGAACTGGCTTCTCCTCGAAGAGTCATGAAGCAATCTACTCACAAGCTCCGTATTGGTTGCATCAAGAAATGTGTCGATTTCATCCATTGCATAAACTGGTGCTGGATTGAATCTCTGAAGGGCAAGAATCAGTCCTATTGCAATGAGTGACCTCTCACCACCAGAACCTGCACTCAAATCACCAAACTCTTCCGTCTTGATTCTAGTTCTGAATTCCACCCCGTACACTTGGTTAGTAACATTCAGATTGAATTTGATTTCTCCTGCGAACCGTACTGTTTGGAGGATGTTGTTGATTTCTGTTTCTACCTTGCTCAAGACTTCATTCATTCCATCATGATACTGTTTCCGAATATCTTTCACAGTTTCTTCTGCTTCTGAAAGTTCTTTTTCAATAATCTCGACTTTCTCAGTGAGTTCAGCAAGTTGATCCTTCAGTTTGGTTTCTGTGTGTGCTACTGTTTCTGATACATCTCTATACTCTTCTAGTTGATGTCTTACTCTAAGGAGGTCATCTCGTACAACATCAATTTCTCTAACCTTATCAGGGCGTTTCTTTTTCCTGAGTTCTCCACGAATTGAATCACGTTGATGTTGGAAATTCTCAAGTTGCCGCTTTGAATGTATGACTTGAATTTTACTATCTTTAACCGATAGGTTCAATTCTAAAAGCCTTTCACTGAGCTGACGAATTTCTCCACGTGCCTCCCCTTGTTGAGCCACAAGCTCATCATATTGTGAACGTGTGTTCTCTAAACCTGTACGTAGCGATTCGATGAGTTCAACAATCTTACTTCCTTTGCTCTTGGATGATGAAATCTCCTCTCGTAACTCAACAGCTCTTTCCGATAGCATCTTTGTGTTCTCTTCTAAACTCCGGAGTTCCTGTCGTTTTGAGAGTTCATCATTCTGGGTTATCTGCAATCTAGAATCAATTTGATTCAACTCTTCTCTTAACTTCCGATATTTCATTCGGAGTGCGGATTGTTGTCCGACTAATCTGCTTCTTTCTGGAGGTTGTGTACTGTCTAATTTCTTCAAAGATCTCTCAGCTTTTCCAAAATCCAATTGTAGCTTCTTTATCTCATCATCAAGTGCTACTATACGTTCTTCTTGTGATGGTATTATCTCTCGAAGTTTCTTTCGACGTTCCCAAGTTCCACTCCACCGAGTCAGTTGGCTCATCAAATCCATTACTTCTTCTCGTTCGCGAGCAACTTCCTCAATACGCCCAATGATATCTGTCATCTGATTACGTGCAATGACTAATTCTGATTCTGCAGATGCCAGTCTTGTTTGTAAGGGGGCAGTCGCAATAACTCCACTCGGTTCCCGTTTTGGATGGCTAATAATCCTAAATTCTGATGGTTCAACTAGTTGGCCATCTATAGATATAGCATGAAGATTTTCCCTTTGTGCTGTTCTCGTTGAAGTCTGAGTGTCTTTTGTTACAACATAATCTCCGAAAGCCGCCCGCATCTTAGAAACCAATGCTGGGTCTAAACCAATCAAATCCCAGAGATACCCAACAACTCCTTTCCATGAAGGAAGTGGCTTTTCCTTCTTCAAAGATTTTGGATTCCTGATTAGAATAATTGGTGATGGTGCATCAATTTTATCTCGTAGACGATGTAAGAGTGCAAACTCTGCTTCATCCTCAACAATAAATGAGAACGCTAAGTTCCCAGGAAAAATTGCTTCTAACGTACTAGCAAATTCATCCTTTGTGGTGAGGACTTCTACAATTGGCCCCATTACATTCTCTAGATTGTGTTCAGATATTGCTGTCTTGAGTTCCATTACACTGTCTGGAATACGTTTTGCACTCTCTGTCAATCGGAGTCTTATGTCATCTATCTCTTTTTGAAGCTGAGATACCTTTGTTGCTGATTGAAACCTTCTTTCATTGAGAGAAGATATTTCTCTCTCCACTTGTCCCTTCTTTCTTGCCAGTTCTTTTTCATCCGTTCCCTCAAGGGTCGTCCAGATATGACCCCATTTACCCTCGATTGCCTGAAGTTCAGCTTCATCATTCTGTAGCTTTTCTTGCAAGCTCCTGAAAAGCAAATCCTTGCCTTTGATATCTGCTTGTAATGCTCTGTAAGTCCCTAAGACACTAGAACGTTTAGCATTCCATTCTGCAAATGCAGCAAGTGCATTCTCAACTTTTTCTCTCTCTTCCTCTACCTGATCTAGCTCAATTCCAATCTGTCTTTGTTTCTCAAGTACATGTTCTTTTGCAGAACCTATTCTTCTAAGGTCTTCATGCATTTTACCTGTACGCCGTTTCTCAGTATTGATTCTTTTCTCAAGTTCCCTTATTTCATCAAGAACTTGTTTTGTATCTCCCTCAATCTTAGTGAGTCTACGCTCTTCTTCATCTATTCTTGCTGAGATTCCCCCCATCTCTCTTTGAAGGCTTGAGGCATCTTTTTCTAATTCACCAACGTCATGTTCCCCCTTCTCAACTTGATCCTCTAAAGCAACTATCTCATCGAGAACTTTACTTAATCCTCGTTCTTTTTCTTCAATATCGGAACGTATCTTTTCAATATTCATGGTCAAATCATCGAGAGTGGCCCATTTCACTTCAATATCCAATACTTTCTCTTGTTTCAATAACTCTCGTTTTCGTTGGAGACGCTCTATGTCGCCTTGCAATAGTTCAAGTTCCCTCTCGACAACTTGAGCTTCACTTGTTGCGGTAATCAGTCGCTCCCTGCTATGATGGACTTTTGTTTCTTCAAGGTAGATTCTATCGCGTAATATGCTTAGTCCTGTACCTTCCTCCACAAGTTTCCTTACTTCTATTGGGTCCATATCACGAATCGCATTAATCCTTTCTTGGGGCATGAACACAAGAGGATTATCAATATCAAATCCCAAGTCACTCACGAGACTCTGAAGCTCAGCTGCTTTCACTCGTTTTCCATCGATATATGATCGAGGTATTCCATCACGACTAATTCTTCTCTGAAATCTACGTGTCTGACCGTTCACCCTCGCAACAACTTCAACCTCAGCTGAGCTTGAACCATGTCGAATAAAGTCACTCCATTTAGAATACCGATTCTCTCTTTGATTAGAACCTAGAGCGAATTTTATTGCATGAAATATTGATGTTTTTCCTGAACCATTCGGTCCCACAATGACAGTCAAACCTGAATCAAACTCTACATGTCCTTCGTAAAAGGACAGGAAGTTCTTCAGATCTACCGATTCTAAGTGGGTATCGAATTTTCTCAAATGGTTACCTTCCCATCATTCTGTTAAGCCTGTCACTCGTTCGTTTTGCGCGCATCAACCTAGTTAGTCGATCTTCTGAATTTCCTGGAAGTAAGAATGGATATTTGCTGAGAAACTCTCTATCCTCAGGTGTCAGCGGCATATCGTTGTTCAATGTTTCAATGATGCGTTGTGTCCCTTGAAAATCATCACCTACTGCCATGAGATAGAGCTGGTCAAGGAAGTCTTCTGGATATTCTTTACTAACTGACTCTGGGGAAGGAGAAAATTCTCCTCTTGCAGTCCGTACTATGCTTTCATGAGTTTCAAGACGAGAGAGCCCGTGCACACCGCTTCCAGCAATTATCTGTTCAAGCTTAATCCTAGGTAATGGTTCTGAGCTCTCTGGAACATCAGTAAGAAGACTGATACATAGATGTTGAATGTCGGAGAAACCCCATCCATCTGTTATCTCTCCAAGCAATGATGGATCCAAATCCTTCCTACCCTCTAAGAGTGTTTCAAACACTCGAACCCTCTCAGATAGATGTGGTGCTGGAAAGATATAAACTCGGTCAAAAACTGTTAGTAGGTCTCGCTCAATTTTACTTGGATTAGTAGTAGAACATATGATTAGAACTTCATTATCATCCCATGATAACTCTTTGAATGAATTGTAGAGGATTGACGCATGTTTAGTACCTGCATGACCTAGAATGTCCAATTGTTCTAGGTAAAGTACTACTGGGGGATTTCTCTTTGCAAATTCAACAGATGTATGTAGAATTTCTGAAATTTTATCTGTACCTCCAACTAATGCACTCATCTGAAGTCTAAGTAACTTCGTTGGAACTTCTGCGGCAATATGAAACACGAATGTATCAAAATCAGTGCCCGGAGGTCCTACTAATAGGACTCTTCCTCCAAATTGTAATCCCTTTTTCCCAAGGGTTTCTTTCATCGATGGAATACCAGAAATTATTGAATGGAATAATTCCGCCTTCTCAAGCACAGAGGGTTGATTGAATCGTTCAGTCGGAAGGTCCTCTGGATCTTGAAGTTTAATGACTTCGCTCATTATGTCTTCTCTACTCAATATGCACCCTCCGGCAATGCAAGGTCGATGTAAAAATGAAACCATATTATCCCTTCGGACTATGATTTTTTTCCGCGCCTTTCAATAATTCCGAAGAGATTCTTGATGATTCGCGCGTTTACAGTAGTAGCCTTAAGGTCTCATGTCCTGATTTTGGTGCTCGAGCTGAATCCTAATGACAGAATCCAGTGATGCTCTTCGTGAACGTATTTGGAATGTAATCACTACAGTTGAGAGTCGGGGTCTCTTTGTACATTCTGAAGAACTTCCTATTCGGTTCAAAACATCTGCACGGAGTAGTGACCGCGTAAGTACTGTACGTCTTCCCTTGATTGCTGGAGCTTGCGTCCTTAATTCGCTCGTTCCAAGATCAGCTATGCTTCTTATTGGAGGGCACGGCGGAGGAAAAACCACGCTGATTAAATTACTTGGACGAATGCTTACAGGAAAGACTCTGGATGAGATAGATGATGGGATGTTAAGAGGTCATCCACAACTGACGGAAGAAAAAATGGTTGCAACACTACGCCCAGGTCCCTTAATGAAAGAAGGTGTGGAAGTAGTGGTATGGCGAAGATTTGTGACGAATTTTTGGAAAATAATCGATGAAGTGAATCGTCTGACACCACATGCACAGAATATTCTCTTGTCAATGTTGGCAGAAGGAGAGCTGAAATATTATGATGAAGTAAAGCGGTGTGACGATTACTGTCTATATGCAACTATGAATCCAACAGATAGTGGCACCTTTGATTTAGCCCCACCATTCCTTGATCGCTTCGGCATGGCTGTCCCTATAACCATGCCCACTGTCGATGACCTTGAGATTATTCTTGCTTCTCGGGATGAGCGTCTTTTTGGGTATGATGAATTATGGCAAGTCCCAGCAATAACATCAGAACAAGACCTGTTGACACTCTGGAATTTAGCTGATAAGGTTCCCGTTTCTCCTTCAGCATCAGAATTTATGCGTTCCATTGTTCGAGAGTTTGGCGCATGTATTCGTGCAGACAAAAGTCAATCCCATTCACTAACAGTAGAAACAGGGCTTTGTGAAGGATGTCATTTTAACACAACAAAAAGTGTCTGTAATAAAGTAGTAATTCCACTAAGTGTTAGAGCTGCAAAAGATCTGAATCGTTACTGCAAGGCAGCCGCATGGTTAGTCGGAGCACCGGAAGTAGGAATAGAGATTGTGAAATCTTTAGCTCCTTTGGTCTTTTGGCATAGAACAAGGTATGTTCCTGAGTTTATAGAAAAATCACCATTCTTTGGTAATAGATACGAATTCACAAAACAATTGATCGAATTAGGAGCTGCAAGATTCGCACAAAGAGAAGCAGCCATCAAATTAATGGACAAGTTGAAACGAGGAGATGCCGATAAGTCTGTGACCGAAGAGCTAAATGAGATGGCGAAAAGTGATTTGTTGGTGCGTTTGGATTATCTCAAGCTTGCGAAGGAATTAAAGAAATCAAGTTATGCGAAAATGGTAAAGAATGTAGAGAACGCTGTTGCTTCAAAAAATGTTGACGAGCTCACGTCTCTTCAACAACAACTACTTGACTCAGCAGATTTTCCGAACAGGAGCATGCTACTTGGACGAATATCAGATGAGCTTCATAAGTTGACTCTATCGCAATATTCTCTCACATTCGAGCAGTGGCAAGATCTATGGACAACAATAAGCTTGAAAATTCCTCGCATGACGAGTGTACTCAAAGAAACACTCAAACCTCCTAAACGCAAGGTTGCAAGAACAGATGGAGTAACACTAGTTGTCTATGTCACAGGTAGTAATCCTGAATCTCCGGTGTTCCTTGAGGTGTCTGGAGGAAAGGACTCTCTGGAACTAGGAAAGGTTATTGAAAAGCATCTTGAGAAAGGATGAGTGGACTTCAATGTCTAGAAATGAAAATCTCGATATCGCAGCGCAACGTGCTTGGAAACAGGCGGTATCTGACTTTTATCATCCTCCGTTACCTGATCCTGTTATCGAATACAAAGAAGACACATCTTCTTTCTTCTATATCGATTCATCAGATTGGACAGTTCATCTCAATACTGCTGGAGTTCCATTAAATCTAAACATGGAAGATTCAGAGGTTTATCTTCGTTCTGTGTGTCATCATGAGATTCAGCATTACCTCGTATGTCCGTTTGACGGAGTTACAAATGGACTGATGTTTTCGGGAGCCAGGCAATATCTTCCTGATTCAATTGCAATGTTTGTGTGTAATTTATTCGCTGACCTTGTTGTAGATTCAGGCCTTTTGAAGAGATTTCCAGCACTAAGTCATACGAGAATTAACACATCAATTCACGATTCAGCTCTTCGAACTCGGAACCATAGTTCTCTCTGGAAACTTGTCGTAGCATCTTATCGTTTCATGTGGGGATTCCCAATTCCACATGGTGTCGATATTGGCCAACCTACCATTACTGCGGCACAAGAAATTGAGAATGTGACCAAGAAGTACATGGATAATGAGAGCATATGGCAGAAAGCAACTGAAGAAATTGCGAAGATTGTATTGGACTGGTTGCCTGAAGACGAAGATGAGTTGGGAGGATTGGAAATAGCTTCTCAATCCGGAGAGAGTATAGATGGTCAAGGCTCTGATGAAATTATTGGGATTCCTAGAGACCTTGATGGTATTATGGGAAGTCCGATTGAAGATAGGAATGGGGATAGAGCAAGGAGATGCGCAAATCGCGATTCAATTGAAAATCACGAAGAAATTCTTGAGCGTTTGGCTATTGAGGTGGAGGAAAAGGGTGGGAGTTTGAAGGATCTGGAAGCAGTTTACGTACTCAATCATGGAGGCACAGGTACTAATGATTGGGTGAGATTTTGGTATCGAGCAAAGGTAAGAGGTCTCTTGCGTTTTCATGTTCGACATCAGCGTCCTGTTGGTGCAACTCCACTGGCTACTAAAGCATGGCGTCTTGGGGATCCTATTGAGGAACTTGACGTTGTTCAGTCTCTCCAAGCCTTTCCTGTCCTAGTACCAAATATGTCCACACGAAAATGGATGAAATCATATTATTATGGTGATATACAACAACAAGAATTACCTGACCTTTTAGTGGTACTTGATTCAAGCGGTTCAATGACTTACAAGATGGGTCCGAGAAATCTTCAAGGTCCATATCATATTGCGTTAGTTTCTTCATTTGCAGCAGTTGATACTGCGCTCAGAAAAGGGTCTAGAATTGCTGCAATCAATTTTTCCGGTGATATCATATTCAGTGATTGGACGCGTGATCGGGCCACAGTTGAGGACATATTGATGGCATATCAAGGGGGAGGTACAGTAATGCCAGTAAAACAGATCAAAAAACTGTGTAATGAATCTGAGAATGATGTGATGACAGTAATCATCACAGACGCAGGTGTATCAAACTGGGGGCCATTTGTAAAAACAGTTTCACAACTGACACATAATGGGCACAAGATCTTTGTGTTCCATATCGGAGCAAAAAGAGGTAAGATTACCAAAGCAGGTAAGGCACTTGAAAAAGCTGGAGGCGTTGTTATTCCTGTTTCATCTATCAACGAATTACCTGGTTTGGTTGTATCTGAGGTCCATCGTACCTATTTGAACGGCACCTAAACCTTTATCATGGAATCAACATGCGAGCCCTCGTGTCTCCTAAACCCATCTAGATTTGGGCATTCCGACACTAGGCAGTGATGACATGTACAAGATTCTGCAGAAACGAGTACTGGCTGATGTTGGTGGCACACGGACCACTATGATGGTTGTAGATGCCCCAGATGTTGCTCGAGTGTGTAACCCCGGTCAATTTGTAATGATTCGTGTCAATGAAACTGGAGAACGCATACCTCTAACAGTAGCTGACTTTGATAGAGAGAAAAGTCAAGTTACTATAGTCTTTCAAGAAGTTGGGAAGACAACGAAGCTTCTTGGAACTCTTGAACAAGGTGAGTTCATTGATGATTTTGTTGGGCCGTTAGGGAAAGCAACTCCGACTGACAAGAAATATGGAACTGTTGTTGTTATTGGTGGAGGTTGTGGAAGCGCAATTGCTTATCCTGTTGCTAGAGCCTTCAAGGAGGCTGGCAATTACTTGATTACAATTAATGGCGCAAGAAGCATGGATTTCTTAATCTATAGGGATGAAATGGAAGCCATTAGCGATGAAAGTTATGAAACAACAGATGATGGGACCTGTGGGACTCACGGATTCGTCACAACTGTTCTTAGTGATTTAATTCAGCAAGGTCGTGAGATTGATCTTGTATTTGCTGTTGGTCCTGTACCTATGATGAAATTTGTATCAAAAACAACTGAATCAAAGAAGATACACACAGTAGTTAGTCTCAACAGCATTATGGTTGATGGTACTGGTATGTGTGGTGCATGCAGAGTCCATGTTGGAGGAAAAATGCGATTTTCCTGTGTCGACGGACCCGAGTTTGATGGACATGAAGTTGATTTTGATGAACTAATGGCTCGATTGAATGCATACAAAGACAAAGAAGCCATTTCCAATGAACTTTGGGCAAAACAGGAGGGTACAGCATAATGGCTGATGATGCTAAACCCAAGCGAGAACGAAAGCCTCCTACCAAAAAGATTCCTATGACTGAACAGGATCCTATGGTTAGGAACAAGAATTTCCAAGAAGTTGCTCTTGGTTACACTGCTGAAGAAGCAATGGCTGAAGCCGCAAAATGCCTGCAGTGTAGAAATCCAAAATGTAGAACCGGTTGCCCTGTTGAAGTTCCGATTAAGGAATTTGTCGGACTCGTCACAGAGGGTAAATTCATGGAGGCAGCGGCTAAGATTAAGGAAACAAACAGTCTACCTGCAGTCTGTGGTCGAGTATGCCCACAAGAATCTCAATGCGAGATGAAATGTATCTATGGCATAAGAAACGAACCAATAGCAATTGGTCGTCTGGAGCGATTCGTAGCAGACTATGCTCGTGCACAAGGAGAGCCTATACCAGAGATTCCTCCAAAGAACGGAAAGAAAGTTGCAGTAGTCGGTTGTGGTCCAGCAGGTCTCACATGTGCTGGAGACTTAATTCTTCTTGGTTATGATGTAACCATATTCGAGGCATTCCACAAACCGGGAGGAGTTCTACAGTACGGTATACCTGAATTCAGGTTACCAAAGGACATTGTTGATGCAGAGGTTGACTATCTTGAGAGACTCGGTGTTGAAGTCAAATACAACCATGTTATTGGCAAAATCCGAACAATCGATGAACTCATGGGAGAAGATGAGTATGAATCAGTCTTTATCGGATCTGGTGCAGGTGCTCCCAACTTCATGAAGATCGATGGAATGAACCTAATCAATGTTTTTTCAGCAAACGAATTTCTAACTCGTGTGAATCTCATGAAGGGTTACTTATTCCCTGAATACGACACACCTGTTAAGATTGGCAAGAGGGTTGCAGTGATAGGTGGAGGGAACGTAGCAATGGATGCCGCACGAACTTCACTTAGACTTGGTGCTGATGAAGTGTACATCGTTTATAGACGGGCTCGAGAGCAGATGCCTGCAAGGATAGAAGAAGTCCACCATGCCGAAGAAGAAGGGGTTCAGTTCAGACTATTAATGAATCCAGTTTCCGTAATTGGAGATGACAAGAAGCAGGTCATGGGAATGAAGTGTATCAAGATGGAACTTGGTGAACCGGATGCCTCTGGTCGACAGCGACCTATACCAATTGAAGGTTCAGAGTTTGTCCTTGACGTGGATATGGTCATTGTTGCTATTGGTAACTCACCCAATCCTATAATACCTTCAACAACACCTGGGCTTGAAGTATCTGCATGGGGTACCATTGAAATCGATGAGGAAACAGGAATGTCAAGTATTCCTGGAGTTTTTGCAGGTGGGGATATCGTTACAGGAGCTGCGACAGTCATTAGCGCAATGGGTGCTGGTAAAAGAGCAGCCCGTGGTATTCATTACTATCTGTTTCCCGAGTTGAAACCACCTCCTGAACCTGTAGAAGAGTAATTTAGTAATTTGATGGGGTATCAAAGCCCCATCAATCACGTTTTGTTTTTACTGAAAGAATTCTTTAGATGGCTTTGTAAAGAAAATTCGTTGGTGATTCTTTGCAGCAAACCCCTATGACAACAGAAGAGATGCGAGTTCTTGAACTCAACTCAGAATACTTAGGAGTGTCTCTTGGGACCTTGATGGAAGGTGCGGGACGAGAAGTTGCACGTGTCATCATGAATAATGAAGACATTGTGGATTCCCAAATCCTCATTCTCTGTGGGACTGGAGGTAATGGAGGTGATGGTTTGGTTGCAGCACGTCATCTCCATGAAGCAGGAGCATTTGTGAAAGTTGTCATTGTCGGAGATCCTTCAAAAATATCAAGTCCTGATACAAAGAAGAACTGGGAAACTCTACAAAATCTTCATGCTATTCCGAAGGAGATATTGAGAACAGAAACTGATGTCAAACGTTGTTCCTCAATTAAAGAAGCTGACATACTTATTGATGCACTCTTAGGTTTCGGGTTGACTTCCAAAGTACGGGAACCGATTCAAACCGCTATTCGATTAATCAACAAAGCCTCCGGGGTTAAATTCAGTATTGATGTTCCTAGCGGAATAAACTCTGATTCTGGAAAGGAACTGGGTACTGCTGTCAAAGCTACACATACAATTACTATGCATGCTATGAAACCTGGTTTACAAGAAAACAAAGAACTGACAGGAACGATCCATGTAGTCGCAATAGGCATTCCAGAAGAAGCTTACCACGTATGTGGTCGAGGAGATCTCTGGTTATTCAATAGACCACGAAAGACTGACGCGCACAAAGGAGATTATGGAAGAATCCTTGTTGTTGGAGGAAGTGACGTATTCTCAGGAGCCCCAGCACTAGCTGGACTAGCTGCACTTCGAACTGGCGCAGATCTGGTATCCATTATTGCTCCTTCCTCTGTTGCCCCTGCAATTCGAGCGTATAGTCCAAATCTGATGGTGCAGAGCCTAGATTCCCCAATTTTGGACATGAATTCAGTTGACACTATCCTTGATGTCGCATTGAAGAATGACGTTGTTGCACTTGGTCCTGGTCTAGGGATGGCAGATGCAACCATGTCTGCTTTCAAGGAAATTACTGAAGCATTGGCATCATTAAGCAAACCTCTTGTAATCGATGCTGATGGTCTAAAAGCACTATCAAAAACTGGTCAGGTATTCGAAGCAGAGAACACAATCCTCACGCCCCATTGGGGAGAATTACAGATTCTACTTAATCGAAAATCGAAGGCTGTGATAGATGATGACACAAGACTTGAACTAGCACAAGGAGCTGCGAAGAAATATGGTGCTGTAGTCTTGCTCAAAGGCCCAGTTGACATTGTTGCTGAACCTGAAGGAAATTTCAAATTTAATAAGACTGGTACTCCTGCTATGA
>JAEORG010000077.1 GCA_016841005.1 Candidatus Thorarchaeota archaeon
TCAAGTGGAAACAGATTAGCTTGGAGAATACCTAAAAGGCGATTAAATGGGCTCTTTGAATAGGATGCAATAATGTAGTTTCCAAAAAAGTAGTAGAGTAACTCGAATAGAGATTCAAGAATATTAGTTCTTCTTAATCAGATAACAATCAAAAAGAGAAACCACTTTAAGCCATATTCTAACAGTACAACGGAATCAATCTCTCACGGAGTGCATCTCAATTGACAATAAAGAACGGATCTGAATACATTGAGAGCTTGAGAAATAGAGGCCCTCTTAATGTCTATATGTTAGGTGAAAAAATCGAGAATCCTGTGGACCACCCTATTATACGAGCGTCAATCAATTCTGTTGCTCTAACTTATGACTTGGCAAATGACGCAGAATATAGAAATATAATGACAGCAAAGTCCGCAATCACGGGAGATACGATTAATAGATTTTGCCACTTACATCAAAGCACAGAGGACCTTCAGGATAAGGTCAAGATGCAACGCATTCTTGGTCAGAAATCTGGAACGTGTTTTCAACGATGTGTGGGAATGGATGCTCTGAATGCTGTGTTCCTCACTACATATGAAATTGATGAACAGCATGGTACAGACTATCATAAGCGCTTCATTGGATACATCAAACAAGCGGAAGAGAATGACTGGGTAATTGATGGTTGTATGACCGATCCAAAGGGTGACCGAGGAAAGCGGCCTTCTGAGCAAAAAGATCCAGATGTCTATGTTCATGTTGTTGAGAGAAGAAAAGATGGTGTCGTAATTCGAGGAGCCAAGGCACATCAGACCGGCGCTGTGAATTCACATGAGCACTTGATAATGCCTACTCTTGCAATGCGAAACGAAGACAAAGACTTCACGATTTGCTGTGCACTACCTGCAGATGCTGAAGGAATAACGTACTATTATGGAAGACAATCAAGCGATCTACGTCGTCTAGATGAAAGCGCCGCAGGGGATATTGACTGTGGAAATCCAGTATATGGCGGACAGGAATGTCTGTTAGTCTTTGAGGATGTCTTCGTACCTAACGAACGTATTTTCATGAATGGTGAAACCGAGTTTTGTGGTCGTCTTGTTGACACTTTTGCTGCATATCACAGGCAAAGTTATGGAGGTTGTAAAGTTGGTGTCGGTGATGTCCTTATTGGGGCAGCGGCCACCATCGCAGACTACAACGGCGTAGCTGGGGCATCTCATATACGGGATAAAATCACCGAGATGACTCATCTTAATGAAACCCTCTACTCATGTGGTATTGCATGTTCTGCTGCTGGAAACAAGACTCCTGCTGGTAACTACCTAGTAGATATTCTTTTGGCAAATATCTGCAAACAGAACGTCACACGATTTCCGTATGAGATCTCTCGTCTATTGCAGGATATCGCTGGGGGTCTATTCGTCACATGCCCAAGTGCGAAAGAAATGGACAACCCTGAAACAAGAAAGATCATTGAGAAGTATCTAGCAGGTTCTGATGCTTGTACAACTGATGATAGAATTAAGATGCTTCGTCTTATTGAAAATCTGACCCTTGGACGAGCTGCAGTCGGATATCTTACAGAGTCTATGCATGGCGCGGGATCTCCTCAAGCACAACGAATTATGATCAATCGTATGTCTAATATCGAGAAGAAAAAGAAATTTGCAAAGGATTTGGCTCACATCCACGAATGATTTGAACCATCCCAAACCCTTTTCAATATCTCCCTCCCCGAGCGCACTCGGTGGGTCTCGTGAAGATCATTGAGTGTGTTCCCAACTTTTCTGTAGGTCGTGACAAGAAGCTCATTGATGCCTTAGCTGATATTATCAAGAGTGTTGAAGGTGTCCGACTTTTAGATGTTGAATTCGACCCCGATCACAATCGGTCTGTCTTTACTTTCATAGGTGAACCTAAGAAGGTCAAAGAAGCGGCTCTCAAGGCTGCAGAGCTAGCTGTTGAGAAAATCGATCTTACTAAGCATGAGGGGAAACACCCTAGAATGGGGGCTGTTGATGTAGTGCCATTCATTCCTCTGCATGGAACGACGATTGGAGAGTGCATAGAACTATCAAAAGAGTTTGCAGAAGAATTCTCAAAGAAATGCAATGTCCCAGTTTACCTCTATTCAAAGTCTGCAACACGACCTGAACGTGTTGATCTACCCAATATTCGTGAGGGAGAGTTTGAGGGACTTCGAGATTTGATTGGTAAAGACCCTACGAGAGACCCTGATTACGGACCGAAGAAGATTCACCCAACTGCTGGAGCTACAGCAACGGGTGCCCGTAATTTCTTGATTGCTATCAACTTCAATCTAAGTACAGACGATGTAAAGGTTGCAAAGGTCTGTGCAGATGCTGTGCGAGGAACAACTGGTGGGTTTGTGAATGTACAAGGTATAGGTCTTGAGCTGCCAGACAAGAAATGTGCCCAGGTTTCCCTTAATCTTACACATCCCAGACGAACAAAGATACACCAAGTTCTAGAAGTTGTTAAAAATGAAGCAAGGAGATTCGGCGCCACTGTAATTGAAACCGAGATTGTTGGGATGGTTCCACTATTTGCACTTATTGATGCTCTCAGATACTACCTCCAACCTGAGAAATTGGATGAGAGTATGATTTTGGACTTGTACTATTTGGGTGGTGGTTCTGATCCAACAAAGAAGACCTTCACTGAGATGTCTGTTCTTGAATTTGGAAATCATATCCGTAAGGCAAGAGCTACTCCTGGTGGTGGAAGTGTTGCAGCGGCGATGGGATCCTACGGGGCTGCATTAATTTGTATGGTGACTGGGCTTTCATTATCCGGTCGAAAATTTGCCGCAATTAAAGAAGAGATGCTCGAGCACCGACATGCCTCTGAAACCATTCGTGGAATTCTAATGGAGAATATTGAAACTGACTCTGCCGCATTTGATGAAGTGATGGCGCTATTCAAGATGCCAGATAACACAGAAGCAGAGAAGAAGAAGAAGGAAAAGGCGATTGAGGCCGCTACAATAAAGGCCGCCAATATTCCATTAGAAACAATGCGACAGTCTTTCAATGCATTAACACATGCAAAGGTTGCCGCTGAAAAAGGAAATCCAAATACAATAACTGATGCAGGTGTTGCTACTCATGCTCTTATAGCCGCCATTGAGGGTGCAGCGCTGAATGTTCGGATTAATCTAGGGAACATCCAATCAAAAGAATACGTTCAGAAAACTGCTGCAGAGGTTGAGAAGATTATCTCTGAAGGTAGACTACTCAAGGCAGAAATCCTCAAGATTGTTGAGGAAAGAATGAAAGAATTAGCAGAAGGCAAATGAGTTATTCTCTTAGGATGGTCAGGGAAGCCCCTTGGCCTATCCCAACTATATATGCCGTCCCCCCTGTTTCCTCTATTGCTTTTGAAACCTCAATTTCATTCCTTGGTGCATATGCAAGCATAGTACCTCCTCCCCCGCTTCCATTAATTTTGCATCCAAGTGCTCCAGCTTCTAGAGATGCAGCTATCATCTCCTCAATCTTTGGTGTAGAACGAAAGAGGTAGTCGCGAAGAATCTCATGGTGCTGGTTAATTAACTCGCCCAAGTATTTCTCATCTGGATTCCTTTCTTGTAGCAATTGAAACGCAGTAGCAGTGAGGTCTCGATTCTTCAGGGTACCTTCAGCCATGAGAACTGCGTTATTAGGTTGTGATTCAGAAAGAACATCAATCAATGGCGTTATCCGGTGATTGAAACCGTGATGCCTATTGCTGAGTTCTTGATATCCAGCTTCTACAGTCCTTCTAATCTCTTTTAGGTCTCCAACTGTATCTCTCTTTTTCATACGTGAATCTCCAATAACAATCCCATGAATTTGTGCTGGTAATGGAGTCACTCTCTGATCCGATGTCATTTCAACATGGATTATACCTCCGAATGCGGAAGCGTAGTGATCCATCATCCCCCCACTCTCTCCAAATCTTTCTACCTCCGCTTCATATGCAAGACGCGCAATGTTTGAAGGATTGAAGTCAAACCCTCCCATGTGCCCAGCTGTTATAATAGAGGCAACTGCTAGTGCGGAAGAAGAAGAAAGCCCCCCAGCTAGAGGGATATTTCCTGATACTCTAATATCCCATCCTTGAGTCGGAGGTTTATTCAGCTCTAAAACAACATTGAATGCACTTCTAAGATAATCTCTCTCATATCTGTGTGCGAGAAGGGTATCAATAGGAAACTCGTCTGTTTTGTCAAGATCAATATAGTTTACGAAAATAGTATCATCTTCTCGTGGATGAGCAACAATTTCTATGTAAAGATCTATGGCTGCAGGAATAACATTCAATCCTAGATAATCGCTATGTTCACCGAATAGACAGACTCTACCTGGTGCACAAACTCGAAATGGTTTACTCGACACCACGGAACTTTCCTCAATAATAGAACCTGCAAACACCGCTTTGTGTTTAATGGTCATTTTGAAGGTCTTTCACAAATGCATATTTCTTTTTCAAATCAAAACCAAGCCTTTGATACAGCTTGATTGCATCAACTTGAGTCATACCCGAAGCGGCAATAGCTCTTTTCAGCCCTGCACCTTTCATGGTTGATAAGAGCCTAGTCATGAAAAACGTACCTACTCCTCTTCTCTGATAATCTGGATGCACTCCTGTGAATCCAATTTCTCCCGTGTTTTGTTTGTAATTCATCACTGCTATTACTCTACCTTGGTATTCAGCTACAAATACTGTGTGCGAGAATTCTCCCCTGATGAATTGTCTAGTCCAATCTATTGTCCATGTATCAGGATTCCACCAAACGTTTCTCTTGCTGATTTCAGATATGTCCTTCTCATCACCTAAACGAGCTCTTCGTATCTCTACGTCAATGTCTGGATATGGTGTGGTTATTTTCTTATCCAGGTTGAAACTCGCAATAACACTACCATTCGCAAGTGGTTTATCATTCGAATAATCCTGAAACATGAATAATTCATGTTGCCTGAAACCGATTTTTTCAAGAAGATGTGTCGCAGGGATATTGTCTTCGTGAACAAACGCAATCACAAATCTGGGTGTATATTTCCAACTACTTTTCGTTACAAATCTACACAATTTACTACCTAGACCTAACCTTTGAAGACTCGGAAGAATCCCAAATCGTGGTTGTCCGAAATCCCAACCTGTTAACCTGAAATATAGTACAGGGACCTTTGTAATGCCCTCCTCAATCACTAGAACACAATGAGCAAATCCTACAATCTTCTTACTTTCAATTACAAACAATTTTGAATCCTTATACTCAATCTTCTGAATCCATTTTAGTACATCATCGGTAGTGACCTGAGTATAACTGTAGTTAGGTCCATATTGATGGATTAAATCTGAAAAAGATGCATTGAACACATTTGCTATATCTAACGCATCTTCCTCTCTAGCATTACGTATTTGGTAGTCAGTCATTTCAATATGGGATAACAGGACTGGTTGATTATCATTTCGACTATCTTAGAAACAATAGCACGGAAGCTAACCATTAAATTGACTCTGTTTCAAGCATCACCTGAGTATCAATGATTGAAGCCCTTGGATTAACTAAGACTTTCAACGAATTCACTGCAGTTAATCATCTCTCCTTTACAGTTCAATCTGGGGAGATTTATGGTCTCCTCGGTCCCAATGGTTCAGGAAAATCTACGACAATGCGTATGCTTCTAGGCCTTCTTAGACCAACTGAAGGAACAGGACGTATAATGGGACATGATTTACTAACTGAAATCGTACCAGCCAAAAGAGTCATGGGATATGTCCCTGAAGAACCTACTTTACCTGAGCGGCTCACAGGCTGGGAATATGTGAATTACGTCGGAGATATTTGGAGAATCCCTCGAGGTGCAGACAGGGATGAGGAGATTGAAGAACTCCTTACACTACTTGATATTCGAGATGCAAGTGACGACCTCATAGAGACCTATTCCAAGGGTATGTCCAGAAAAATCGGTCTTGTAGCCGCACTGATTCACAAACCAAAGGTCCTAATTCTTGATGAAGTCCAAGCTGGCATTGATCCTCGAGGTGCTGCAACAATCAAAGAGATTCTCAATGGTCTTCGCTCCCGAGGAGCATCAATTTTGATGTCAACTCATGTCCTCGAAATTGCAGAGCAAATGTGTGATAGGATTTGCATAATCAATGATGGGGTCAAAATTGCAGAAGGAACAATGGAGGAGTTACGAGTTCAAGCAAAAGGTCAGAGTAGTCTTGAGGATATCTTCTTGGACCTCACTGGTGGTCCAGATATGCAGCTCATTGCCAAGTATCTAGAGAATGGTGAGAAGAGTGAGTCTTGAAGACCTTTTACTTCTCTTAAGACAAGACCTCTCACAGTCGTTCAGAATTAGAGGTGTGAAAGGAGCACGGAGTGAAAAGAAAAACATACTTCGAAGATTGGTTCTCCCTATTGGAGCTACGATTTTTGGTAGCTTGGTGATATGGATAATTGTATCATTCGGCCCTTTTCTTTGGCCATTTATCTATATGGCATTATCAACAAACCCTGGACTTGGTGCAACAATATTCAATTTTCTGATGATTATCTCCTTCATTGGCTCAATCATGGTTTCAGCTACAACTGTGGCTAACAGTGCTCGGATGGAGTATATGATGACCATGCCAATAAGCCTCAGAACTCTATTCCTTGAGAAAGGGATCATTGTTGTCTTATACAACTCAATGCTCTGGTTGGTTATTGGGACTCCTATCTTCATAGGACTAGGGATTGTTTCTCCCTTCCCATTTGCTTTGTTATCCGTTCCAATATTCATAGTTGGAATGATTGTACTAGTGACACTAGGTGTTGGACTTGGAGGATTATTAGGGCTCGGAGCGTCTAAGTTCTTAGCTGGAAGACGACTCTTGAAGCAGATTGGATATGCGATCATGAGTGCAATTGGTATTATTGGAGGTACTTTGTGGTATGCTTCCTTTTACTTGAATGTCGATGGTGGATTCTTTCTAGATATCTTCCAAATCGCAGAAGACCTTGGACTTGCATCAACATTAACTCCCGGTCATGCATTAAGTGTTTTATCTATAGGGGCACTGATTGGATTTCCCATTGCAATTACAGACTTGATTATGCCACTTATCTTCACACTAGTTGCATTTGGATTACTTTATGGAAGTGCGATAATTAGTGAAGAAGCACATTACAGTGGTTGGCTTGCGAGCGAGTCAAAGAGAACCTCGAAGAAAGAGGTAAAGATAGAGGGCCGCCAGTGGGCGCCTCAACCCATGCCTCTTGTGAAACTGAATCAGACCACAAGTGTTTCAATGTGGTATAATTTAGCATCGATCAGGCGAGATGCTAGAGTTCTTACGCAGTACCTTTTGGGTCCAATTCGTGTAGTAATCTGGATTGTACTCCCTGGATTCATTATTGGTGACACAGGGTTTAACATTACATCTTATCTTATTCTCGCAGCGCTTATTCCATTCGCCACTTCATACGGTCTTTTCTTTGCAGGTTATGAAACGGTCTATGAAGGGAAGAATCTCATGAATCTTCAACTCGCTGCAACTAATATGCAAGATTATGTGAAAGGAAAAGTCTACAGTGCAATACCCTTTAGCTTAGTTGCTGGTGTTATTGTTTCTGTTATTATTGCTTTCATCTCTCCATCCATGGCGTTGTATCTTCCCGCACTGGTCATCAGCATAGGCTTTCTAACATTAGCATCAGGAGCGATTGCTGCTAATGCTGCAGCATTAGGTGGCGATTTTAAGGCTGAACGAAATATAACACGGCAACGAGGCTCTGGCGTTCAGATGCCTATACGGGGATGGTCAATACTCAGAGCACAATTTGTTCCAATGATCCTAGGTTTTGGAGGTGTAATGGGCATCATCCTAATTGGTGAGTTCTTTAACCCCCTATACTCATATCTTGTGGCACCTGTGTTTATGGTTGTATGTTATACGCTATTCCGACATTATTCTTATAGAGCAGGAGTTGCACTAGCAACTATTGAGGCTACCAAGTATCTTTAGTAGATTATCCGATTATTTAGAGAAGAGATCTATCTCTCCAACCTCTTTACCCAGAGGTACCAAAATATCCGCATCGAAGTAGAGTCCAATCATGGTTGTTTCTATCTTTACCAAAGAGAAATCGTCTCTTGGCCCGTTGTTAATCTCGATCTCAACATCACCAGACCGTCCATTTCTAGTGTCATAGGTAAGATGTGCGGCATTTAGAACTGCTTTATCATACCCCTTACCGGTCACGCTTGGGATTACCTTAGTGTTGATGTTTGGGCCGCTATCAATCCATTCTCCCTCATCAACTAATTTACAGGTGGCCTTGAGGAGAATCTGACCATCTCGTTTGACTTGGCCTGTTATTGTGTTTCCTCTCAATCTTAATGATATGTCTGCAATCTTGCGCGGATACCCCCAAATCTCACGTCCTGATGCCAAGGCAACATCTGTATTGACATAGTTGTGTGAAAAATGAACTCCAACTTCCTCCCCGGAATCAGGGTCATCAAACAAACACTGAGATAACACTGCGGATTCCATGAATGTCCCAGTTTCTACACAAGGCATCTCTCCAAACATTAGACCTGATAGAGGAAGAGATGATGGCCTTAATGGTGAGGGTAAGAGTTTCTCAAGTGCACCCTCTGGAGGGTAGAATAATGCAAGGAACACCTTGGCATCTTTGTAATGATATGGTGGTTTTGGATACAATGGTGATGATATTGGAGAACTATATTTCTTGACCACACTTTTTCACCGATGAGGCATAACAAACCCCTTCTATTGAATCTGTCGTGATGTTAATTTTACTTACGTACTATTCATCTGGAGGTTTGTTTCTTTAGTAACCATGGAACTCGGTTTCGCTTGGCATCACTCAAAGCAACCCAAACATGCACGTACTGACTTTGAGCATATGCTTGACAATAATTGCAATTCTGTATTGATTGCAGCATCAGAAGATGACTTTGCATATTGGTACCCTAATCTAGTTGAAATAATCGAAACTGCTAGAGATGTTGGATTAAAAGCATGGGTAAACTTCTGGGCATTCGGTGGTATATTCGGAGGAGAGCCTCCTTCTAATTATCTTCATCATCATCACAACCTTCGTCAAATCACTGCCGCCTCGAAAGAGAGTGTTCCAGCTGTGTGCATTAATCAACCAGAATTTCGAGAATATTTTGATGGTATAATCGAGACCCTTCTCAACGATGTTCGTGTTGATGGTGTGTTTCTAGACGAACCACATTACTATCCCCTATTTGATGAGAGTGAATTCACTTGTACCTGCACTACATGCCAGTTTCTCTTTGAAAATGAGATGGGTTACAAGATGCCTCTTATCTACGATGCTTCTGTGAAAACTTTCCGAGAACGAAGAATGCATCAATTCCTTCTTGAATCCTGTAAGAAGGTCAAGTCATATAGCAGTTCAACGGAGGTCTGTATATGCATCATTCCAACGGAATTTATTGGCCTTGGGACTCCTGATTGGGATCGCATTGCGTCCATCCCTGAAGTTGACATGTTCTCAACGGACCCATATTATCATGCATTTGGAAAAGACCGCAGCTGGGCACTAGGCGCAGCTAGAAGAACCATTGAGGTCTCGAAGAAATTTGGTAAGAAGAGTCAGCTGTGGTTGCAGATGTTTAGACTCCCCGCAGGAGAAGAAGAAGATATCGCATCTCTAATTCCTGAGTATGTATCAATGGGTGTAGACTCCATCTTTGGTTGGAGCTATCTAGCTAACAAGGGAACAGTCATTGCCAGTGAATCCCCTACACTCTTATGGGATTTTGTGACAGCTGAGTATCGAAAAATAACGGAGTAAGGGCTTCTCCGTTATTTTATGTTAGAGTTTGAGTTTGGTAAATATCAATGGCCAGATAAAGACTCCAATGTTGATAATTATGATATATCGAAGAGCTCGGAGCCAGACATCTGACGAAGGCATTACAAGACCTAACACTGCTAGCGATACGATTACTAATATGAGTCCAACGAGACATCTTACTACAAGTCTCCATTTCTGCCCATTGAATGGTGCAATATCGAAACTAACATACCGTTTCTCAAGTGGGATTGCTATAGCAATTCCCATTACCATTCCTCCATATGCTCCAAAGTTATCGTTAAGTGGTAGTATAGGAAACACCAAGGCCTGAATAATAAGAAGAGCGAAGCTGAGGATAAACAACCCCAAGTAAAGATACTCTTCCCGTATTCTTGATAAGTTCCTCTCAAGTGGTTGATAGAACAAGAATATCAGAAGAGGTACTGCAATCCCTAATGCCCACCCTATCAATACATCTTCGAAATAATGAACCCCTAAGTATACTCTCGAAATGCCAATTAAAAAGGACAGAGTGATTGAGATGACCACCATCCACCATGTTTTCACTTTAAGCGATAACCAACCGTAAAAGGTCGCAGAATGTTGAGCATGTCCACTGGGTGTACTATAGTTTGGTGCATCTATATCGGTTGAATACCAGTAACTCTGGTCTGGACGAGGATTTGCAATCAGAATCTTCACCCAGAAGTTCAACACAATTGTTGTCAGAAGGACGAAGGCGGCTATAATTGACTCTCTCTTTTTAATTGTCCAAAATCCAATGAGTAGTATTCCAATATAGAAATAATCTGAACCCAAATTAGTGATTAGAAGAAATAGTTCTCCAGCCCATGGAAGTAAATTTCTCAAGTCTAATATTATCGAGGGATCAAAGAACATCTGAGTTCCTCCAAATGATTAAGTTTGAGATGTGTGTGAAATCCAAATGAAAAGTCTATGCCCTAGAAAATTTCCTCCATTGGGAATCCTTAAAGAATTGAATACCTCCCCCCATAATTGTGGACATAATGGTGTTAGAGAAGTTAGAGCCTCAGATTGTTTGGGATATATTTGAAAACGTATTTACAAAAACTCCGCGAGAATCTAGAAAAGAGACAAAGATTCGAGTAGCTCTAAAGAAATGGGTTATAGATAAAGCAAAGGAAATGGATGTGAATCTTACCATAAACGAAGATGAAACTGGTAACATTCTCATCAAGAAATCCGCTACCCCTGGAATGGAATCACGGCCCTCTGTTTTGTTCCAAGGTCATCTCGACATGGTATGTGAAACTGATAGAGAGGGTGGTTTCGACTTCGAAAATGAACCAATCCCAATCAGAATTCAAGATAATGGTGAATGGGTCGATGCTGATGAAACGACATTGGGTGCAGACAATGGAATTGGTATGTCTATTGCCCTTGCGTTTCTTTTCGACCCTGATGTAAAACATGGCCCAATCGAAGTTCTCGCAACAGTGGATGAAGAAACCGGACTTACAGGAGCGTTTGCACTTAATCCACAAGAAATGGGACTCGAGAGTAAGCTTCTCATAAACATCGATTCAGAAGAGATAGGAACAATTACCATTGGGTCTGCAGGAGGAGGGGATACAGTCTATACCAAGAAACTAACCCTGAACCCTCCTACTGGAGTATATACATACAGAAAACTTACTGTTAGTGGATTGTCTGGTGGGCACTCAGGAGTTGACATTCATCTACCTCGAGGAAATGCAAACAAGCTTGTTGCAAGAATGTTGTCTGCAATTTTAGAGAAGATGTCCGTTGTCATTAGTGATTGGACTGGAGGCAGTAAACGGAATGCTATCCCCAGAAGTTCTTCAGTTATCTTTGGTATTCCCGCAACAAGTACTATTGAAGCTGAAAGTATTCTTGAAAACCAGCGAGGTCAATTACTATCCTACTATACAGGTGGGCAAAAACCCATAGAACCTGATCTTGTTATTGATTGGAATCAAGAAGATGGCTCAGAGTATTTTGATGAAGTAGAATCAAAGAAGATAATTCAAACACTTCACATGCTACCACATGGTGTGATACAATTTTCTCCAACAGTTGCAGGATTAGTTGAGACCTCCAACAATGTGGCTGTTGTTTCATCTACTAAGAGAGAAATACGAATACAGATGTCAACAAGAAGTAATCTTGATTCGGAATTAGTATCGACTCGTCGTGCTCTGGCATTTTTGGGTGAAGTAATGGGCTGGGAAGTTAAGAAAACGAAAGCCTATCCTGGATGGGCTCCAGATCCCGATAATCCATTTCTAGGTTATATCAGAGAGAAATATGCCGAAGTATTAGGGTCAGAAATTCTTGTAGAGGCGATACACGCTGGCTTAGAATGCGGTATATTAGGCGCAGGAATTCCAGGTCTACGAATGGTTTCAATTGGTCCCAATATCAAGCATGCACACTCGCCTGATGAGATGCTGCAGATTAAATCTGTTGGCCAGATATACTCACTTCTGAAGACTATCCTCAAGGATTTACCTGCTACCCTCTAAAGACCATCCAGATCTAATTTCTCTAGGACCTCATTAGATGGTCTTCCTGTAGTCCTATCCCATCTTCTGAACTCATACCATGTTTCAAGTTGTTCTTCAATATCGGGTACATGTCCCTCAGTTCCACCTTCCAGTGGTCTTGTGATTAATTCGGGAAGTGTTTCGCGCTTTGTATCGTATCCGAGTTTCAGATTCATCAATCTCATCATTGTGAAAATTCTCTCACCGGTCAATGCGAGTTCCTCAACAGAGTAATCCCATCCTGTGGTCAACTGAAAGAGCTTCACAATATCTTCTGCAAGACATGGATAAAAGCTACAGAATCCAGCAGAGTTAAACATAGCACGTACGTTTTGATGTTTTGCAGTCAAGTCTGCTTCATTTGCAAATCTATCCATGCTTTCGATTCCTAGAGCCTCGTTAATTTGTCCCATCTGTACATTGTACATATCTGCAGCCATATGGCAGGCACCTCGTGGGGAGGTTGCATAGCCTACTGCCATACCAGAGAAACCACGAGGATCGTGCATTGCTAAGTCCATGTCATTTACCTGAACTGCTAGATGACCGCATCCAAATTTTTCTCCGAATAGTCGAGTACCCTCCGCCATCAAATTACCGATACCTTCTCGATTAGCAATCTTATCAAGTAGTATGCTTGCAGCATCTACATCTCCCCACTCTGGAGTGAGTCCATCTAACTCGTCTTTGGTCACCTTTCCTTCATTGTACAGGTAGTACGCAAAGGCTACAATATTCCCTCCTGTGAGACTGTCAATACCCAATATGTCCAGCTTTTTGGATAGATATGCAAGAGCCTCCAAGTTGTCATTCAGTATTTGTGTTCCCATGGTTCCAGTAACTTCGTATTCCGGGCCTTTGAAGACTCCTGTTTTGTAAGGCCCATCTTTGACTTCAATAACTCTGCCACATCCTATTGGACATCTGAAACACGCTTTCTTTCCTATGAGGATTGTTTCTCTAACTGAAGTTCCACTCAGATTGTAAGAATCAAATTCTCCTACTGAAAAGTATCCCGCAGGCATTGAGCCATACATAATGCTAGCCATATCTACGTATCCTGCTGTACCCAGATCTGAATACATCTTGAATGTGGAATCTTCTCGTAGTTCTTGATTCAATTCAGAAGCGTACTTTGTCAGTTCTTCTGGTTGAGCTACTGGTATCTTTCGATCGCTGCCTTTCACCACGATGGCCTTTAATCTCTTGGAACCCATCACTGCACCCATACCAGTTCGACCTGCTGCACGATGATGGTCCACGATTATGCTAGCAAATTTGACGAGGTTTTCTCCTGCAATACCGATTCGTGCAATTCCTGCATTTTTATATCCGGTTTCCTCCTTGAGAGCATCCCATGTGAATTCAGTATCTTTCCCCCAGAGATGCTCAGCAGATTTCAGTTCCACTTCATCATTATTGATTAGAACATACTTTGGTTCTTGTGCGTGACCGATGAACATCACTCCATCATATCCCGCGAATTTGATATCCGCACCAAGATGACCACCGACTGTACTATATCCCCAAAGCTTGGTTAGTGGAGACCTTGCACATACTGACATTTTGCTACCCGTTGGTACCATAGTACCAGTAAACGGACCAGTAAGAAAAAGTAAGGGATTGTTAGGTCCTAGTGGGTCTGTTTGTGCATCAATCATGTCATATAAGATACTACATGCAAGACCAGTGCCCCCAATGAATTTTCTTTGCTGATCTTCCTCAATTGATAAGATTGAAACCTCTTCCGTAGGGAGATCAATCTTCAGTATTTTTCCTCTATAAGCTGGTACCATTATTCCCACTCCTAGAAATCAATTTCCTTCCCATTGAACATGTACTCGTAGATTTTTTTAATCTCTGCTGCCTCGATGGGTCGAGGAGTCATTGTAATGCTAGTATCCATCATCGCATATTCTACGAGCTTCTCAATACTCTCATCAAATTTCTCCCTGGTAATTCCTGCTTCTTGGAGATTCTGTGGGAATCCAACTTGTTGTCCTAGTTCTCTGATTTTCCTAGCAAGCGCTCGGGTTGCTTTCACGTGATCCTTCTCTTCAATACCCACTAGTCGTGACAATTCCCAATACTGTCGTGCTGTGTCTGGCATATCATGAGCATTGAATTCCATGGTATACGGGAGTGCCATTCCAACTGACAATCCATGTTGAGTTCTTAATACTGACCCCATGCTATGTCCCAGTGAATGCGCAAGACATGCCTGAGAATTACCGAATGACATGCCTGCAAGGGATGCTGCAACTTGCATCTTCTCCCTTGCCTCGAGGTCTCCTAAATTCGAAACTGATTTTGGAAGCCAATCAAAGACCATCTGAATCGCTTTCATGGTGCATGCATCTGAGAAATCGTTTTTCCAGACTGAAACATATCCTTCAATCGCATGAGTGAGGGCATCCATGGCAGTGTATATCGTCATTTTCTCTGGTAGTTCTTTTACAAAGATTGGGTCAAGAATTGCTAACTCTGCCATAATCTCAGGATTTGTTGTTGCAAATTTCCTACCAGATTCATCTTCTCTAACAACAATCGCTCTGGTAACTTCAGACCCAGTTCCCGCAGTTGTAGGAATTGCAACCAACCTTGCTTTTTCTTTCAAATCTAAGACATCGAATGGAGATAGTGCTTCGAGATTAAACTCCGGTTTTGCATACAAGACCCAAGCAGCTTTCGCAGTATCCATGACACTTCCTCCGCCAACTGCAATAATAGTATCAGCCATGGCATCTTCCAAAGCTTTGGCGGCACTCTTTACAACAGATACTCTTGGATCTGGTTCTGCATCTTTCCAGATTGTCACAGTCCAACCATTGCTCTCAAGTATTTTCTTTACTTTATCCGGATATCCCAAATCACTGATAACACCGTCAGTGATAATGACTGCTTTTTCACCTTTCACCAACTCAAGTTCATCTAGCGCATCTTCACCGAATGCAACTTTGGGAATATCAAACCACCAGACCATCTTATATCACATCCAACTCAAATATATCATAGAGCGAAGGTAGTTCTCCCTCTTATTTTTGCTTACTCATAAGAAGTAATGATACTATCAATCGCAGGGGAATGAAAACCAAAGGTCTGAAGAAAAAAAGGCTAGGTTCAAGCCTTGCTGACTTGAACCCTTGTTACGTATTATGTCCTTCTTTTGAACCATATGACTGCAACTGCGAGTATTGCTATTCCACCAACTGCAACAATTGTGATAATCAACGGATCAATCACTACTGGCAAAGGTGTGTAATTAGTATCTACTGGAGGTGCAACGGTGTTCCTGTCCAAGGTTTCTACCAATTTTGCAATGATGAATCCTTGTGTTTCAGAACCTGCACGATCGTCTTTCCAGGCTTCTGCAATATACATCTCAGCAAGTCCCTGATGATCAGCTGGCCGCAGGTAAGTAGGACCTTTTGGAGTATTGATTGTTAATCCACTTTCAAGATGTCTAATCATTGATTCTGCATTGAGGTCCGGAACTGCATTTGTCACGTCAACCAAGAATTGAGCCGTGGCAAATCCACTTGCAGTAAATAGCTCAGGCACACGGTAATTCAATAGGAACGCACCGTTTGGCTTTATGTTTCTGGTTACATGCTCGGCAACCATCCAATCATTGACAGCATTATCAGGTAGATCATAGCCATAGAGGCAAAGCCCCGTAGATCCCTCATATGTAGCTGGAGGCACCATTCCTGCTTCAATTACATTCATTGAAAGGATATCAATGCAAGCACCTGCGATTTCCATATTGGATGCAATATCATATGTTCCAAAATCAGTGTACATGGCTGCAAAGCTACCAGCCCAGATTACAAACAAGTAATCAATCCCATCGGATGCATCAGCAGTCAACAGATTTGTCAAATATGGGCTGAAATCAGTTGTAGTTAGAGGAGCGTATTGAGTGGTTACAACATTTCCACCCTTTTCCTCTATGACAGCTGTCATTGATTCGACACCACTGTATCCAAAGGAATAATCTGCAGCAAGAAACGCAAAATTCGTATGACCAAGAGTGTCCATAGCATATGTGACACCCGCATAGGCATCATGCCAATTGTTTCTTGCAATCCTGAAGACATATGGATTCAAGAGTGATCCAGTCAATGATGCATCTGCAGCTGGTGATATGAAGTAGAGTTTTTCATATTCTTCAGCAATCGGTGCAATAGCAGCAGCAACGCTACTATAGGTTCCTCCTACGAGGATGTCGATGCCATCTGTTTCTATCGCAGTTGTTGCAAGTGATGCCGCCTCGGTTACATCACCTTTTGTATCATAATAATGAAGTTCATATGGTCGACCTGCAGAGGTCTTATTTTCATTATCATATCCCATTTCTGTTGTCGCATATATTAGTCCTAGTTCAAAACCCTGTTTTGTCCATGGTGCGTAAAATGAAAGTGACGCAGTCGTAAAGGGGGCGAAGATCCCAATTTTAATTGGGTCTGTCGATTGCGCACTACTTGGCGCAGGTATAAAACTGGGTATACATAAGGAAACTAATAGGATCAAAGAAATGGATAATGTGTTTATTTTTTTCATTACCATTTGTTCCTATACCATATAAGGTACAGATGAATCCATACCTAACCGTAATCCTATGGGTTCCTGCTATATATCTCTTAAGGAATTGGAAATTAAAGACATTACAATTCATTTACCTTGTTTACGCAGGAATCCCAGAACTATGCTATTGAACTCCTCTGGTCTTTCAAATGTCACTGCATGACCTGAGTCACGAACAATAATCATCTCTGAGTTGGATATTTTATCATGAATCACACTCGAATATGGATTAGCTGGTTTCAGTATATCATCCTCTCCTGCGATGATGCATGTTGGAATCGCAATCTGTGACAGTTGATCTGTGATATTAAGTGAAAGAAAAGCATCCAACAGACTCACAAAAGGAGCAAATTCTAGTTCCGCATAGCGTTCTTTTGCTCTCTCTAAAAATGCTGCCTGTTCCTTTAGGAAAGTAGGTCCAAAATTCAAAGGGACTGTGGCATGAAAGAAAAGGTCTGGATCTCCAAGCCTGCAGACGCTGCGCCATAGTTGGCACATATGATTGAGCAATGGCCCCACATAAGACACTCCGCTACAGACCACGAGACTCTTGAGCATCTCAGGATATTTCAATGCGAAGACCAATCCTAATTCAGCACCATAGCTTATTCCTACATGATGGACCTTTGAAATGCCAAGCTCGTCGAGCAATGCCTTCTGATCTTCTGCATGTATATCAAATGAATACGGACCCGGCGGTTTATCGCTTTGCCCTTGTCCTCGCATGTCGTATAGGATAACTTGATACTCCTTAGAAAAAACAGGAACTTGATTTAACCATCCAAGTGTGTTTGAGAAGACTCCGTTACCGAATATTACTGGTTCTCCATCACCATGTAGTTCATAATAGATGTTAATTCCATTCACTCTACATACAGGCAAGTCTACACCTCCTCTCCAAAATCCTTCTTTAACTCTCGTTTGAGAATCTTTCCTGCTCCTGAAATATAAGGAGCAAAGCTATCAGTAAATACAACTGATTTAGGAATCTTGAACCTTGCAAGTTTATCTTTGCAAAAATCGATTATCTCTTCTTCAGTGGCTTCATTGTTTGGTTTTAGGATGACAATCGCTCGACCAACCTCTCCCCATTTTGAATCAGGAATTCCAATCACCTGTACCTGTGCAATCTTCGGATGCTGTTCTAATAGTTTCTCAATCTCTCTTGGATAGACATTTTCCCCTCCAGAAATGAACATATCCTTAACTCGATCAACGACAAAGTAATACCCCTCATCATCAAGATACACCATGTCGCCAGTCCGAAACCAACCTTCCTCATCTAATAAGGTCTTATTCAATTCTGGTCTATTCCAGTATCCCTTGGTGACAGTGGGACCTTTGAAGAGAAGTTCACCAACTTCATTCGCAGAACATTCCTGACCTGTCTCAGGATCGACTACTTTAGCATCAATAAAGAAGTTGGGCGTTCCTATACTACCAATTTTACGTTCCGCATCCCATGGGTCCAGAGCAAAACAACCTGGTCCCACTTCTGTCATTCCAAACCCTTGTTTGAATCGAACACCATGCATTTCTCTGAAGTTCTTGATGATGTCTAAGGGTAGGGGTTCTCCTCCTGATGTCAAGAAACGAACATTACTGAAGTCGATCTCCTTGAACTTAGGATGGTTCATCAGCATTCTGTATTGTGTAGGAACTGCAAAGAAGAAATTAGGCCTCTCTTTGTTGATGATATCTACTAACACATCAAGGTCCCATCTCTTCATTTGTATTACTTTTCCACCTAGAATGAAAAGCGGGATAGCGTATACATACAATCCTCCTACGTGAAATAGTGGTAGATGATTGATATAGACATCACCTGGAAGTACATCTCTAATTGTACTCAATGTATTGAAAGCGACTTGCTTGTAGGTAATCATTGCTCCTTTTGGTAGCCCTGTCGTTCCACCAGTGAACACTATTCCCATAGGGTCTTCATAAGTGAGTTTGACCGCATGTGGTGGAGCAGCGTCAGTTTTCTTTAGCAGGTCTTCATAGAGAAACGATTCATCTACTTCATTTCCATTTGAATCAAGAGAAACCCAGTAATCAACCGTTGAAAGATCCCTCAATTCTTTTACGAGGTCAGCTGAATCAGTATCAAAGAAAAGAACCCTTGGAGAAAGATCTTTGATTATCTCTCCTAACTCTCGAGCTACTAATCTCCAATTGAGAGGGCTGAAGATGCCGCCACATTTTTGGCAACCAAAAAATGTTTCCCAATACTCTAAACTATTCTGGGCAATTATGCACAATCGGTCTCCCTTTTCTATCCGGAATTCACGTTGAAGGAAAGCTGCAACTTGGTTTGCTCTGTTGTTGAACTCTCTATTCGTGTACCTTCTTCCTGTATCAACATCAACTAGAGCTTCTGCATCAGGAGTGAAGATATTTCTCTTGGACAAATAATCGAACTGATTGACCATTTGTATCCTCTCATCATGAAATCAGATTCAGCGGTCTTCTTCTAATACTGGCTACAACCTAGATAAAAATCCATTACCACCATTGTAATACTGCAGCCGCCATGTTGAATCCTCCACCAGATGAGCATAGCGCGATATACTCTCCGTTACCTTGTCCAGGTGGTGGAAGCTTCCCCTGATCAACTGCATCATACATTGCTAGCGCAATACAGGACGAACCAGTGTATCCCCATTTGTCCATGATTGTATGTGTCTTTTCGAGTGGAACCTCAAGTTCCGCCATGACTGCCACTATATTCTTAATGTTAACTTGAGTGAAGAAGAACCAATCAATATCTTCGACCGATAGATTGGCTTTTGAAATGCACTCTCTAGTTAGGGCTGGCCAATGTTCTAGATTTGTATTTGTAGTAAACCGCTTACGAAATGCGAGATGATGTTTATGGTTCTGAATTGCCTCAACTGTCGGTGGTTCTGCTGTACCACCTACATAGATTCCTAGATAATCATGGAACGAACCATCTGCAATTAATTTTGAGGAAATGAATCCTTCTTTTTCTTCACTAGCTCGAAGTAGCATAGCTCCTGCTCCATCTGCAAACACTGTGCATGTATAGAGATCGGTCCAGTCAATGAATTTGGTCATTCCATATGCACCAATGACCAAAACAGAATCAATCGATGAATCTGTTCTAATGTATCGCGCACCTATATCCAGTGACGTAACCAACCCCGCACATGCAGAATTGACATCGAACGTGCCTGCATTCTTCGCGGCAAGTTTGTGTTGAACAACTACTGATGTCGCGGGAGAGATATAGTCAGGAGTATCTGTACTCAAGATGATTAAATCAAGCTCATCTGCGTCTACACCTGCATTCTCCAAGGCTTGGAAACCTGCATGATACGCAAGATCAGATGTGACTTCATCCTCCGCCATGATATGACGTTCTCTTACTCCAACATTCTCTACTAACCAATCTGCAGTTCCAGGTCGGTCAAGCATTCGCTCAATATCTTCATTTGTCAATATCTTCTCAGGAACATACATACCCAAACCAGCAACTAACGCTGAGCGCGACATCGGCAACAACCTCGGAGTTTGCTTAGATTACCTTCCTCTTGGGAGTGGGTGTGAAAATTCCTCTCTCAACTTCGTCTATAAAACTCGTAACTTCATTGTTGAACTTCTCATGAAATTCTATAAAACTCAGATGTGGTCCATCGGATATGAGTGCTAGTCTTGATGTTGAAATTGCTTCTGCGAGCATTTCAGCATTCTTTGGCGGAACCATAAGATCTCTATCTCCTTGAAGAACAAGAGTGGGAATTGTGATTGAGCTCACTTCGTTCTGAACATTAAAGTCAGTTGTTGCTGAAGCTTGATGGCCCCGTGCGTAGAGCGGCTGAGGAATCTGTTCTCTCCACTCTTGTATTTGCTTGATTAATTCTTCTTCTTCTCGAAGGAACCGCTGACTGAAAACTACGCTATAACGCATCTTCATCGCCTGTTCATTCGACAGTGTTTCAGTGGGAATAGCAAACGCCATAGCTAATGTTCTATTATCTGCAATGACTGCGTTAGGTCCTCCAAAACTTGTTGATGCAAGAATTAGGCTACGTACTTTTTCGGGATGAGAAATTGCAAGCTGTTGAGCAATATATCCTCCCATTGAAATTCCAAGGATGTGCGCATCGGAAATGTTCAATGCATCCATCAAACCTGCAGCATCATTTGCAAACATTTCCATAGTATATGGATAATCAGGCTTGGAACTCTTTCCAACTCCTCGATTATCATAAACAACACATTTGAATCGCTCCTTGAAGACTGGAATCTGTCTGAACCACATCCAAAGGGAGTATCCCCATCCTTCTATACATACAAGTGGTGGAGCATCAACTGGTC
Source organism: Candidatus Thorarchaeota archaeon (assembly GCA_016841005.1). The sequence continues at coordinate 21,325 of JAEORG010000077.1, forward strand.
CATGAATCTCATAGTAGATATCAATATCATTAACAGTTTCATACGGCAAAGATATCACCAACTTTTAGTCCGGTTTTCTTATCTTGGAAATTGGTCTTCATATCCTACCCACCCCTCTAGAGACTGACAATTAGCATTAACACGAACACACAGACTATTCCCAAGAATGCAAATACCCAATAATCTGATTCCTTTATTCCCACGTCATAAGAACCTAATTTGAAGTTCTGAAGCTTTTCTTTAATAGGTGGAGCTTTACTCTTTATAGTCCCTACAATACCATATGGCATAAACAATACAATGAAGATGTAAATCACTCCAAGTACAACAAGCCACAATTCACCCGGTAGGTTTAATCCTGTCAAGAAGTCCACAAGATAGAGATTGGAATACTCGACTACTCCTGCTCCTAGTAATGGACCAAGAAGAGTTCCAATCCCTCCAATAATAGTGAACAGCATCGCGTCTATTGTAACTCCAACTCCTAAAACAGTGTTAGGATCAATTGTTCTGATAAATGGTGCATAGAGAGCACCCGCCATGCTCGCAATTGCACCACTGATCATCAATACGACAATTTTACAATAATAACTATTGAATCCTAAAGCGTCAGCTCTCTCTTCATTCTGAGCTATTGCAACTACCATTCTTCCGAATGGTGATACCACTAATCTCTTCACAAAAACGTATGTCAGCACAACGCAAGTCAAAACAAGATAGTATTGAACTGGAATTGTATAAAAGAAGGTGTCCGAATGTTCAAACCAAAGTGACACCATCTCAACAATATTAGATCCAAATGAAACTAACACTCCGATGATGGCTATGATTACGATGCCTAGAGGTAAGATAGAATTAATCACGGGATTAGATGGTTTTGTTTGCTCAGAGGTAGTTTTTCTCTTCTCTGTGTATTGAAACGGATTTGTAATAGTCTTCCTTCTTTCAATCCAATAATACACAATCAATCCGAGAAAAGCTATGAATACAATTGCGGGTCCAATAATATTAGTCCCGAAAATTAATAGAACACTTGGGAACACGATCATGATTGGTATCAGTAGAATCAGACCAATTGAGCTAGTTCGTTTTTTCAGGAAAAGAACAATCATACCAATAAAAGCGGCTATGGAAATAATTGCAAGTGCTACAAAGAAAATGTAGAACGGAGCAGTTCTGATAAAGCTCGGAGTTGATACTCTGAGTCCTGTTTCTCCTCCAGATATCGCATTATTTTCTGCAAAGAAGTTGAAGAGAAACATTGCAATTGCTAATGCAATAAACGCAAAAGCCGTTCCTCTCATTCGATTAGTTGTCAATCCCATTATTAGTCCAATAAAGGCACCTGCAACCATTGCTAATACAATAGTTATGGGATACGGAATCAATGATATCAGATTGAATGGAAATGGAAGAATTGATGCATCCAGAGTAAATGCCATTATGTACGCTCCTATTCCGAAAAGAGCAACATGTCCAAAATTCAGAAGCCCAGCTCGTCCTAGTTGCAAGTCAAATGACATTGCAAGTATGCCCCAAATCAATATTTGAGTTATTAAGAACAATAATGATCGGACAGGGGAAGTTTCTGAGGTTGTACTCAATGGGAGTAGATACAAGAAAGCAATTACTGCAATCAGCATTCTATTATTTGACAATACAGATGGTATTCTCTGAAGGAATCCTTGTATTACTCCCTCACGTTTTGGTGCATTATCCATGACCAGTCAATCCTCCTGGCTTTAGTATCAGTATAATTGCCATTATGACGAAGATGATAATATTCTCAAGTCCTGGTAAGAAATATGCTGTGATTTGCATCGACATACCAATAAGAAGCGCCCCAAAGAATGTCCCTTCAAAACGACCATAATGAGCTCCCCCAACGACCACTATGACAAACGCAAATATCAGATATGTTAGGCCATGTCCTGTATTTGCCCCTATCCATGGGACCAAGACAGCTCCTGATAATCCTGCAAGACCTGCCCCGAGCATAAAGACGATAGTAAACAGTTTTCTAATATCTGTCCCTAATGCTTCTACCATTTCTGAATCTTCTATGCCTGCCTGTATCTGGAGTCCAATGCGTGTTTTCTGAAATGCAATGAACATTACCGCAGCGACAGTTAATCCGAGAAAGATCAAGAAGATTCTATAAAGCTCGAATTTCATAGCGCCTCCAAAATCCAATACCCCACTAATGAAGAAATACCCAAGTTGTGAATTAGGAGCGATGAAGTATGTTATTACTGAAGTACCCCAGATTATCTGACTTATCTGAGTGATAATATACATGAAACCAACTGTTAGTAATATCTGGGCAATTGCGTTACCATAGAGTCTTCTAATTGTGAAGAACTCAATTCCTCCACCTATTATGGCAAGAACTGCTGTAGCTCCCACAACACTCACAATGAATGAAATAACTGAAATTGCAAACGAATTGGCCCCTAAGACTGCGTAAAATGGTAATGTTGGATCCAAAAGGGCTGCTTCTGTTCCGATATAGATTACAAATCCCATGAATCCTCCCAGCATAAAGAATGCTCCGTGAGCAAAATTGATCACGTCGCAGAGACCAAAAATCAGGAAAAATCCTGAAACCATTAGAAAGAGAAGCATACTAAATGCAAGACCATCAACCAACGATTTACTAGCTCTTACTACAAATTCGTCCCATGAGTAATAGCTAATTGCAGCGACAACCAATAAGCAGCTAATAATAATGATGGATAATATAGCAACGATTCGCACAATCCTCGGATTCTGCGGGTTTGCCTCCAAAAAATTCCTATAAGAAGAAGTTATTTTCTGCATTCTATACTCTAACCCCCAAGTACTGTGCCACTAGTTCTTTGTCTTCTACTAGCTTACCCATGTCATTGCCTTCATGTACAATCTTGCCATTATCAAAGATGTAGTAGTTATCACCAAGCCTTGTCACTGTTCGAAAGTTTTGTTCGACCAACAAAATTGTAGCAATCTCTGTTAGTTTGTCGAGAGCGTCGATGAGATTCTTAGCTAAAAGTGGGCTTAATCCTTCAGTTGGTTCATCGATGAGCAACAAATCGTTATCATTCATCAACGCACGAGCAACTGCCAACATCTGTTGTTGCCCCCCTGAAAGCGTCTTTGCTCTTTGTTTGATGAATCTCTTCATGTCAGGAAAGAGGTCAAAGATAAAATCAAGTCTGTCCTGCATATCTCCTGTAAGACCACCCTTCCGCATTGAAACTATAAGATTCTGCTCAACAGTCAGAGAACCAAAGATCCTTCTAGTATCGGGAACATACCCAATTCCCCTACTAACAATCTTATGGGTTGGTAGATTCGTTATGTCTTCTTCTTTGAAAACAATAGTTCCCTCTTTAGGAGGATAAATGCCAAGAATTGTCTTCATTGTAGTGGTTTTACCAGATCCATTCCTACCAAGAAGTAAGGTAACTTCTCCTTTGGGTACAACTAAAGAGATTCCTTGTAGGATGTAAAATGATCCAATATACACATGTGCGTTGTTAATCTCAAGCAAGTTTTTCATCTGTACCACCAAGATAAGCTGTTAAGACTTGTTCATTTTCCTGAATCTCTTGTGGGGGACCTTTCGCTATCATCTTCCCCTCAGATAAGACCACGACTTCTTCACTGAGTTTCATAACAATGTCCATCTTATGTTCGACCACAAGAATAGTCAGTTTATCGCCGTATGATTCTTTCACACGCATAATTGCATCAGTCACTTCAGGTATCTCTTCGATGGACATTCCAGCAGCAGGTTCATCAAGAAGGAGTAGTTTTGGTTCAGAAGCCAATGCCATCGCAATTTCTAATTTCCTCTGTTCTGCATGAGGTATTAATGCAGCTGGAACATAGAGTCTTGCAGAATCAAGACCCACAATTGTAGCAATTTCAATTACTTTATCATGAAAATCAGTGTAGGTACCTGCTTTCTTCAGCATTCCATAGAAGTTGACACTTCGCCCGCTACAGCCCTGAATTGCGAGACGAAGATTTTCAAAAGTCGTCTGATACGGAAATATATTCGTGATTTGGTAGGACCTTGAAATTCCTCTTCGTGTCCGTTGATACATTGGTAATCGTGTAATGTCCTGCCCTTCGAAGAATATCTTACCTGAGGTGACAGGAAGTGCGCCTGTTATCAGATTGAAAAACGTAGTCTTACCCGAACCATTAGGACCAATTACAGCTTTTACTGAACCTTTCTCAACATCAAGGCTCACACCATTTACAGCAATTAACCCACCAAAATTCTTAATCAGTTCGCTAGTACTAAGGATTATCTCTCTCGTCGAGGACAAATCAATTCCTCCCAATTTGAAAATTTTGTCAAAATTTTAGCTGTCCTCAGTAGACTCATTGACTGCCAATAATATATCTTTTGGAACTTTTTAGAAATCTCTCGTAATCAAATGAAACAAAAGTACATTACATCTATCGGATTACTTCAGGAAGACTAATACTTGAGAATGTGTTAATTTCCTAAACGCAGGAGACTTTAGAATGGACCTGAAGGACTGGTCTTGGATTGGAGATTGGACTGGACGAAGGGCAACATTGACTCCAAAACGGGAGGCAATTCTGGACAATATCCAGAAAAAGAGGTATACCTTCGAAGAGATGGATAAACGTGCAAATCAAGTTGCAAGGGTGTTACTTGATTCAGGAATTCAAAAAGGGGATAGGGTATGCATCTATTCAAAGAACAGGTTTGATTTTTTGGATATCCTCTTTGCATGTGGAAAGGTTGGAGCTATCCTTACGCCGTTTAACTTCAGACTTACTGCACGTGAAACCGAGTACCTGCTTCAGAAAACAGATCCCTCAATAGTCTTCTATGACCCCACCTTGGCATCACAGTTTGTTGAATTGCGTCCCTTCGTCGAAAAGCGCCACGTAGTGGTAATGGGAGATAAAATGGTCGAATCAGATGAAGATATTTATTCACTCATGACCAAGAAAAATACAGGTGCAGTCGAGCGGCCAGAATTAACTATGGATGATCCTTACCTAATAGTCTTCACAGGAGGAACAACAGGACAACCAAAGGGAGCTGTTCTCTCACACCGTCTGGTATTCTGGAACTCGGTCAATACCATTGTTTCATGGGGACTAAGACCAGATGATGTTCAACCACTCTTATTTCCACTCTTTCACACAGGAGGTATCAATGTACTTCTAATCCCATTCTATCATCTTGGAGCGGTCAGCATAATTATGGGTGATTTTGACCCAGAAGAAACGCTCAGAGTGATTGAGAGTGAGCGGTGTACATTAGTGATTGGTGTTCCCACGATGTTTAATTCAATATCACAATCATCTAACTTCAAGAACGCCAACTTCGACCAGGTGCGTCTGTTCATCAGTGGAGGTGCTCCTTGTCCAGTTGCGATAATGGAGAAGTATTGGGACCGTGGAAAGATTCTGAAAATGGGATACGGTCTTACAGAAGTTGGCCCAAACAACTTCTACCTTCCTGAAGATGAGGTCAAGAAACGGCCGACATCTGTTGGATTTCCTGTCTTTCATTGTGATATGAAAATAGTAGATGATGACAATAACATTGTCCAGGAAGGAGTGGCTGGAGAGTTAATGCTTAGAGGTCCGCACACCTTTAGTGGGTATTGGGATGAACCAGAGGAATCTGCAAAAGTAATTGAAGCGGATGGATGGGTTCATACAGGTGATCTTGTAACACAAGACAAAGACGGATTCTATTACATTGTTGGTCGCAAGAAAGACATGTTCATCTCCGGAGGAGAGAATGTATTTCCAACCGAAATAGAAGAAGTTCTTTACAAGCACCCAAAGATTTCAGAATCCGCTGTGATAGGAGTTCCAGACGAGAAATGGGGTGAAGTTGGTAAAGCATTCATTGTTTTGAAGAGTGGTGAGTCCTTAACAGAAGAAGAAGTAAGGAAATATTTTGACGGAAAATTGGCACGTTTTAAGATTCCTAAATATTTCGAGTTCCGTGAGGAACTACCAAAGAGTGCGGCTGGAAAGATACTGAAACGAGAATTGGAGGATGAAGAGTGATGGCCATCGGTATAGAATCAATTGGAACATACATCCCAGCTGAGCGTCATACGGCTGAGTATATTTCAGAACAATCGGGAACTCCTGTTGATATTATCAAATCAAAGATGGGTATGAAGAGTAAATCTGTGCCTGGACCTGATGACCACACTGTTGCTATGGGTGTAAAGGCAGCCAAGATTGCTATTGAACGAGCTGGTATTAATCCTGCCACAGATATTGACTTGGTCATCTGGGCAGGTGAAGTTTATGCGGAGCATCCAATGCAAACATATGCCATTAAGTTTCAAAATGAAGTAGGTGCTAGTAAAGCTTGGGCATTTGATGTCAATCAGCGGTGTGGTACAATAGTCGTAGCCATGATTCTTGCAAAAGCGTTGATGCAAACTCATGGATACAATCGCGTCTTGATAGGTAGTGGATACCGGAATTGTGACCTAATCGATTATACTAACATCCGAACACGTTTCATGCACGATCTGGCCGCTAGTGGAGTGGCAATGATTCTACGTAATGACTATCCACACAATGTGGTTCGCGAAGGTAGCGTCATCTCAGATGGGCGATTTTCAGAAGATGTTTACGTGCCTGCAGGAGGTACAGTTATGCCTGCAACATGTGAAACAATAGAACTGAGGTTGCAATATCTTGATGTTACCGATCCTAACGGTCTAAAAGAGCGATTGGATAAGTTGTCAATGAGCAACTTCCTAAAGGTTGTTGACGAGTCGCTGGAGAAAAGTGGCTACTCTAGAAAAGACATAGACTATCTTGGTCTCATACGGATGAAGCGAAGTGCATTCGAATATGTTGCGAATGAATGTGGAATTGATCCCTATAAGCAATCCACATATTTCGATGAGTGGGGACATATGGGACAAAATGATTCCATCGTGTCCTTGGAGGAGGGTTTGAAGAGTGGCAAGATTAAGGATGGCGATGTTGTTGTCCTTACTGCTGCTGGTATTGGATGGTCATGGAACGCAATGACGATTGACTGGGGGCCAATGAGGAAGGAGTGAGAAGAATGAAGGTAACTAAATACTCGGATCTATCAATGGGACAATTTGCTGAGGTTGTTCATACAATAACAGAAGAAGACATCCAGACTTTTGGTGATTTAAGTGGTGATTACAACCCATTACATTTCGATGAGGAATGGGCTAAGACGACCATGTTCAAGGGAAGAATAGCCCATGGTGTTTTAACAGCTGCTTTCATCAGCACTGCAATTGGAATGAAACTACCGGGTCCTGGCACAATTTATCTCGGCCAATCTATGAAGTTTCTTGGTCCTGTTAGAATTGGCGATACGATTACTGCTCGAGTTGAGGTCATTGAATTGAACGACGAAAAAGAGCGAGTGACTCTCAAAACTACATGCACAAACCAGGACGGGAAAGTAGTTCTTGATGGAGATGCTATGATAACGATTATGAAACTTGGTTGAGAAAACGAGTAACTACTTCATTGAATTGTTGCGCATGGTCGATGATAACAAGGTGATTAGCGTTCTCTACAACGTACAACTCTGATTGAGGAAGTCTACTATGCATCATTTCAGCTGCTTCTATAGGAGTTGTTTGGTCATTCTCTCCAACGATAATTAGCGTAGGGATCTCTATATTCGGAAGCTGGTCACAGAAATTGAATCCCGCAGACGCGTTGGTAGCAAGTATTGCATTCTCTTTTGTAAGATAATCTGTCATCATTTTAGCAATCCAAATTGCATCCTCTTTATTATACGGGGTGAGTCCCAACCTCCCAATTCCCTTACTAAATTGGTCCATAGTATATTGTCTAAAACTCTCGAGGACCTCACTCATTTCTTCGTCTCTTACAAAACAATAGGAGCTTGCTATCACTAGTTTTCCAATTTTATTTTGATTTTCATGTGCGTATACCTGAGCTACCATTCCTCCAAGAGAGTGTCCTACGACTATCAGGTCTTTATCCCAACCAAGATGGTTCAATAGAATCGACATGTCGTTTACGTAGTTTCTGATAGTGATTCTATTCCCTGTTATTAATGACCGACCATGTCCATGTAGATCAAATCGTAAGACATGGTAATCTCTCTCGAACCACGGAAGTTGATATTTCCAACAATCACTGTTAACATAGAGGCCATGAATTAGTATAATCTTAGGTCCTCTCTCATTCCCACTCAGTTGATACGCTATCTTTGTACCTTCTGTTTCGAGGATATCCATTATGCTCATCTGAGATAACTATTCACTGTATTTTGAGATTTCGGAGATTGTGGCTTTTGCATCTCTAATTATCGTTTGAATGAGATCTTCCACCGTTGGTAAATCATTCACACGACCTACACATTCGCCACCGAACATGAGGGCATCATCTGAATTTCCGTCAATTAATTCCTCAAAGCCATCTCTTTCAAGATTTAATATCTCTTCATTTGATTCAACGGGTTCGCCAAGGTAGAATCTTGGTACATCTTTCAACGTCTGTTCAACGATCCTCTCAGCTCTTGGATTGCGTACAAATCTCATTGGTCCAAACAGTCCCCTTCCCGTAAGGGTCTGACGTTCCTCTCTTTCTATGATGGCTTGCTTCCAGATTGGCTCAAAGTCACTTTCTTTTGTAGCGATGAATCTGGTGCCCATTTGAATTCCCTTTGCCCCTAAGCACAAAGCAGCAGCCAATGTTGTTCCATCACAAAAACCACCAGCTCCAACTACAGGTGTTTTAACAGCCTTTGCTACAGCAGGCACAAGGACCATTGAATGGACTGGGTCCCACGAAACATGGGCTCCGCCTTCATGACCTGAAGCCACAATAATGTCAGCTCCTACTTTCTCCGCCTTCTTTGCATGGTAGACCGATGGAACCACATGAATCCAGACAAGGCCATGTTTCTTGACCTCGGCCCAAGGAGTTGGATTTCCTGCTGAGGTTATCAGAACTCGTAGTGACCGTTCAATGTCAGAATCGCTTTCTCTTGATTCAATTACTTGCTCTACAAACATCTTAGATGCAAGAAGGAATTCAGCAGCCACAGGAACATTCACACCGAAAGTGCCTCCTCCCCGTACATCTCCTGCAACTTTCTCTACAGATTTCCTGAGTATCTCTTTTGGTGGATCTGTCCCAAACAATCGTACAGCATCAATTGGTGCAGCATCCGGAAGTAATGTCGCCGCCATACCAATACTACTAATCACCCCCAGTGCCCCAGCTTTGGATACAGCACTTGCAAGTGCTTCTGTCTTGTAGGGTCCCATACCTCCCTGGAGAATAGGATATTTGATGCTTAGAATATCGCATATCTCTGTATGTATCTCGTCCATAGTAATACACAAGTGCGGTTCTCAGATTTAAGTGTAGTATTCTCACATTTCGTCGATAGATACAGTGGCAACTCTTTGTGCTGTTCCATGGTCAATATGTACCATCATCAAAGAATGGTGAACATCGTTGATTCAAGTACCTCTCTTTTTGAGCATTACAACTCCTAGGGAAATCACAACGACACCAGCAATGATACCAATAGTCATAGGAAGCATAAGGTCAAGAGGAGTCTCTCCTCCAGTCGGACCACCTGTTGGTTCTGTTGTTCCACCAGAGGTAGTTCCTGTATTTGTTGTAGTTCCTGTAGGGGTAGTTGGCGTCGACGGTTCTACAACAGTCATGGCTATCCTCTCATCATAACCTGTAGTCGTTTCCGCAGCAAGCTCATGCTCATCACTTGTCGCAGTGATGTCAGGGAATGTCCCAACGTCGACATCGACATCGTCCACAAAATTGTTCATAGTATCTGTTAGGTCGAACTCAACATCCCATTCAGTTGAGAAATCCAACACATATTGCATGTTCGTAAGTTTGATTCCCGATGTTGTCTGAGTTGAACCGCTGAGGACATCCATCTCAATGTCATGGTGCGTAGAATCCTCTGCAAAGGTCATGGACGACTTACTCAACGATATCTCGGAGTTATCTGTTTCAATGTCAGCAGTCATTGACCCGCTCACGACTGGATGTGCCACTAGGTCTACGTCTGCAAGGAAGAACTTCAAGAGGTCGATGACAGGCTTGACTTGAGTGGGACCAAGAAGGTCTGATAGTATTTTGAGAAGATGGATGCTAATAGTACAGTCAAGGAGCGTTGATAACAGATTCGGGCTGGTAGACAGGCTCTGGACTGTGAACCAGTCCTGATAGAATGAACCTGTCAGGTCCTCCCCTGAGAATCCCAATGCGGATATCAAGTCAGCAATATCATCAAGATTCACAGCCAGTTCGATCTCTCCATCAAAGGTTGCATTCTTGTCAATTCCAATGAACCACCAGTTGAACACAAAACCCAGATTGATGTAGTAGTCA